>NZ_JBXUOY010000144.1:0-13189 GCF_057196705.1 Streptomyces sp. ATLC9
GTGGGGCGGCCCGCCCCCCCTCCGCGCGGGGCCGAAGGCCCCGGAACGCTCGGGGGACTCGGGGGACTCCGGGTGGTACGCCGGGGGTTCCGGGAGCGGGGGCGCCCCGGACGGCCCGTACGTGCCGAGGTCTCCGTACGCGCCGTACGGCTCGCCGTGGAGTTCACAGGAGGGCCGGTGGGCGTCGTACGGGTCCCGCTCGTACCCCGGTCCGCCGTACCCCCGGCCGCCGTACCCCCACGAGTCCCGCGGCCGGTGCGGCTCCCACGGCTGCTGATGCGGCGGTGGCGCGGAGGGGTACGCGTACTCGTACTGCTGGATCCCCTGCGGATGGCTCACGACGTACTCCCAAGCGGTCCTGGTGGCGGGCCGGGACCCTAGCGGAGCATCCGTCGCTCCACCAAGTCGTACGACTACTCTGTGTCGCGAAAGCGGGCCACCGCGCCGCGTGCCCGCCGCCGCACGCCTGTCAGTAGCCGAACGCGCGGGCCGTGTTGGCCGCGACGTGCTCCGCGAGCGCGTCCTCGTCCAGCCCCTTGACCTCGGCCATCGCACGCAGTGTGTACGGGATCATGTACGGCGCGTTGGGGAACCCGCGGTACGGGGCGGGGGTGAGGAACGGCGCGTCGGTCTCCACCAGCAGCAGCTCCGGAGGGGCGGCGGCCAGCGCCTCGCGCAGCGGCCGCGCGTTCTTGAAGGTGACGTTGCCGGCGAAGGACATGAACCAGCCGTTCGCGGCGCACACCTCGGCCATCGCGGCGTCGCCGGAGAAGCAGTGGAAGACCGTCCGCTCGGGTGCGCCCTCCTCCTCCAGGACGCGCAGCACGTCCTCGTGGGCGTCCCGGTCGTGGATCACCAGGGCCTTGCCCAGCAGCTTGGCGGTCTCGATGTGGCGGCGGAAGGAGTACCGCTGGGCCTCCCGGCCCTCCTCGCCCGTGCGGAAGTGGTCCAGGCCGCTCTCGCCGACGGCCAGCACCTCCGGCCGCGCGGCCAGCTCGGCGATCTCCTCCAGGGCGGCGTCCAGCGCCTTCCGGCCCCCCTCCCGCTCCAGCCGCGGCGCCTCGTTGGGGTGCAGGGCGACGGCGGCCCACACCGTGTCGTGCTCGGCGGCGACCCGCGCCGACCAGCGTGAGCGCTCCAGGTCGCAGCCGACCTGCACCAGGGTCGTCACGCCGACCGCCGCGGCCGCGGCGACGGTCCGCGCGACCGTGGCGTCCTGCATGTCGATGTGGGTGTGCGAGTCGGCGACCGGCACGTTCAGCGGCACGGGCGGCGGTGCGGGCCGCGCGGACTTCTCCATGCCCGCGATCCTAGTGCCGCGTCGGTCAGGGTTTGCCCGGTGGCGAGGCGCCCCGGCGCGTGCGATCGCCGGACGGCCGGAAGCCGCATGCGGTCGGTCCTGCCCCGGCTTCCGGCCGGCGCGGCCCCGGGGCGCCCACCCGGGCAGGCGCCCCGCGTCACCTCCGCGGCAGGGCCTGCTCCGCCTCGTACACCCGGCCCGCCCGCATGATCCGCACCACGTGCGACTCGCAGTTCGGGCAGACCGGGCGCGTCAGCGGCGACGGCACCTGCCCGCCGTCCGCCGGATCGTGGCAGGTGACGAAGGGCTGCCCGTCGCGATCGGTGTGGTGCCGTATCTCATGGGCCCGCTCCCAGCCGTGGCCGCAGCGCAGGCAGGCGAAGGAGTACTCCTCGCGGGCGGTCGCGTCCCTGGGGTCCATGGGATCCTCCTCCTGGTGCTCCTTCCTACCAGTGGACTCCTTCCCGCCCGGAAATGCACGCATCCGTCCGCTTCCGCCCCTTCCCCGCGGCGCCCGCTCACCGCCCGGCTACCTCAGCCCGCTTCCGCGTTCTTCGCCGCGACCACCGCGTCGAACACCTTCCGCTTGGGCAGTCCCGCCTCCCGCGCCACCTCCGCGATGGCCTCCTTGCGGCGCTCCCCGGCGGCCTCGCGCACCGCCACCCGGCGCACCAGCTCGGCGGGGTCCACCGCGCCGGGCGCCTCGGCGGGCGCGCCCTCGACCACGACGGTGATCTCGCCCCGCACGCCCTCCTCCGCCCAGGCGGCCAGTTCGCCCAGCGTGCCGCGCCGCACCTCCTCGTAGGTCTTGGTCAGCTCCCGGCACACCGCGGCCCGGCGGTCGGCCCCGAAGGCCTCGGCCATGGCGGCCAGCGCGGCGGCAAGCCGGTGGGGGGCCTCGAAGTAGACCAGCGTGCGGCGCTCCCCGGCGGCCTCGCGCAGCCGCGCCAGGCGCTCGCCGGTCCTGCGCGGCGGGAAGCCCTCGAAGCAGAACCGGTCCACCGGAAGCCCCGACAGCGCCAGCGCGGTCAGCACGGCGGACGGCCCGGGCACGGCCGTGACCCTGATCCCGCGCTCGACGGCGGCGGCCACCAGCCGATAGCCGGGGTCGGAGACCGACGGCATCCCCGCGTCCGTGACCAGCAGCACCCGGGAGCCCTCCGACAGCGCGTCGGCCAGCTCCGGGGTGCGCGCGGCCTCGTTGCCCTCGAAGTACGACACCACCCGGCCGGAGATCCGCACCTCCAGCGCCTGGGTGAGCCGCCGCAGCCGCCGGGTGTCCTCGGCGGCGACGATGTCGGCCCCCTCCAGCTCGGCCGCCAGCCGGGGCGGTGCGTCGGCGGTGTCGCCGATGGGTGTGCCTGCCAGTACCAGTGTTCCGCTCACCCCGCCATCCTCGCAGCTCCGGCGGGGGCCGGGGCCTGCGCGGCGCCTCCCGGCCCCCGGTGCGCGGCGCCGCGCGGGAGGGCCGTTCCCTACGATGGCCCGCGTGACCAGTGACACCGCGACTCAGGCCCGGCACGGGGAGCCCGCCGGGGAGCGGACCCCGGCGTGGCGCGGGCGGCTGCGGCGCTACGGATACGCCCCGCCGCCCCGGGCGGGCACGAGGGAGCGGCTGGTGCCGCCGTACCCGGAACCCGGCCGCGGCCGGGTGTGGGGGCTGTTCGGGCTGGACGGGGAAGACGCGAGGCTGCTGGGCCGCCGGTCGGCGTGGGGCGGCCCGGTCCTCGTCGCGCTCCTCGCCGGCCTCCTGCGCTTCTGGAACCTCGGCTCGCCGCACGCGGTGATATTCGACGAGACCTACTACGCCAAGGACGCCTGGGCCCTGTACCGGCTCGGCTACGAGGGCACCTGGCCCGAGGGGGCCAACGACACGATCCTCGGTGACCCCGCGGCGGCTCCGCTGAGCGAGGCCGCCGCGTACGTGGTGCACCCGCCCGTGGGCAAGTGGGTCATCGCCCTGGGTGAGGCGGCGTTCGGCCTGACGCCGTTCGGCTGGCGCTTCATGATGGCGGTGCTCGGCACGCTGTCGGTGCTGATGGTCTGCCGGATCGGACGGCGGCTGCTGCGCTCCACCGCCCTGGGCTGCCTGGCGGGACTGCTGCTGGCCGTGGACGGCCTGCACCTGGTGATGAGCCGCACCGCGCTGCTCGACCTGGTGCTGATGTTCTTCGTGCTGGCGGCCTTCGGATGCCTGTTGATCGACCGTGACCGCGTACGTGCCCGGCTCGCCGCGGCCCTGCCGCCGGACGGGCGGCCCGACGCGGACACCGGCGACCGGCTGGCCCTGGGCGCGCGCCCCTGGCGGCTGGCCGCCGGGGTCTGCCTGGGACTGGCCTGCGCGACCAAGTGGAGCGGCCTGTACGTCCTGGCCGCCTTCGGGATCCTGACGATCCTGTGGGACGTCGCCTCCCGGCGCACCGCCGGGGCCCGGCACCCCCGCCTGTCGGTGCTGCGCCGGGACGCGGCCCCCGCCTTCCTCTCCCTGGTGCCGGTCGCGGTCGCCGTCTACGTGGCCTCCTGGGCCAGCTGGTTCGCCGGCCGGGACGGCTACTTCCGCACCTGGGCGGAGGGCCGCCGGGGGCTGTCGCCGGAGTCGCTGCCCGTCCCCCTCACCGGCCTGAAGCTGCCCCTGCCCCAGTTCGACATGACCTGGGTCCCGGCGCCGCTGCGCAGCCTGTGGCACTACGAGAGCGAGGTCTACAGCTTCCACGTGGGGCTGACCTCCGAGCACACCTACCAGTCCCACCCCTGGAGCTGGCTGGTGACCGCCCGCCCGGTGTCGTACTTCTACGAGTCCTCCGAGAGGGGCGAGAACGGCTGCGCGGCGGAGGGCGGCTGCGCCCGCGAGGTGCTCGCGCTGGGCACCCCGCTGCTGTGGTGGGCGGCCTGTTTCGCGCTGTTGTACTGCCTGTACCGCTGGGTGCTGCGGCGCGACTGGCGCGCGGGCGCGATCCTGTGCGGGGTGGCCGCCGGCTGGCTGCCGTGGTTCCTGTACCAGGAGCGCACGATCTTCTACTTCTACGCGGTCGTCTTCGTGCCGTTCCTGTGCCTGGCGCTGGCGATGACGATCGGCGCGGTCCTCGGGCCGCCCGGCTGCGCGGAGCGGCGGCGGGCGGCGGGCGCGGTGGCCGCGGGCGTGCTCGTCCTGCTGATCGTGTGGAACTTCGTCTACTTCCACCCGCTCTACACCGGGGTGCAGATCCCCAAGGAGGCCTGGCAGTCCCGTATGTGGCTGGACACCTGGATCTGACTTCCGGGCCGGGGCCGCGGAGGCGGCGACTCCGGTGCGGAACCACCGAAAGACGGCGGCCGCCCGCCGGTGAGACCGGCGGGCGGCGTTCCGAGGCGGTGCGACGCTGGGCGTCAGCCGCTTCAGTGCTTCTTGACGGCGTTCTTGTTCTTGTTCTCGTTCTCGCCTTCCTGCTTCTGGCCCTGACCCTGCTCGGTCTCCTGGCCCTGACCCTGCTTGGTCTCCTGGCCCTGACCCTGGCCCTGGATCTGCTCCTGCTTCGGGGCGACGTGGATGTCGGAGTCCTTCTCGACCTTCACGACCTTCTTGATCTCGACCTCCTCCTTGGAGTTCCGGGAGCAGTCGAGGTTGTTGATGTCGCTGGAGAGGATCGGGAGGTTGACGACCTCCAGGTTCGGGCACGGCAGAATCTGCGCGCTGTTCTCGAACTTGGCCTCACCGGCGTGGGCGCTGGCGGCCCCACCCGCGATGGCCATGGCGGCGGCGAAAGAAACGACGAGCGTCTTCTTCAGCATCATGCTGTCTTGTCTCCTTGACGAGAGAAGGAAGGTTCCGGTGTCCTCGGCCGCCGCCGAGCGGCCGGATAACCGGTTTCCGGATGGCGGCCGGAGATCGGCCGGTTCACCGGAGAGGCGGGAGTTGCCCCCACGTCGGCGACATTAACCCAATGAATCCCCGATTGCGCGCCTACGTGTTTCTGCGTGTCCCGTGGAAAGTGACCCCGGGCTGCGGGCTTCTGGGCCTCTACCTGGTCTTATGCGCCACTACTGCGCCAAGCGGGTGTTTTGTTGGCTGCATTCCGCGAGTGTGTCACGCAAAGCTGAAAGGCCGCCCCGGAGTGCCGGGGCGGCCTTTCAGGGGTGTCGCCGGAGATCCGGCGATCCCGTTCAGTCCCTGAAGGAGTCGTAGGCGGAGATCTTGGTCGACTCCACGTGGGTGATGGAGCAGTCGAGGTTGTTGGTGTCCGCCGACGCGACCGGGGCGTTCGCCAGCTCCAGGTTGACGCAGGGAAGGATCCGCACGTCGTTCCTGAACTTGGCGCCCCCCTCGGCGTGAGAAACGCCGGCCCCGCTGATCACCAGGGCGGCGGCGGAAAGTGCGGCGGCGGCGGTCCGCTTCATCTTCATGGCATGTACCTCCAATGTACGAAGCCGCTTCACGGGCTTGCGTGCTTAATAGTAGGAACTGGTGGGCCCGGTGCGGTGCAACCTTTGCCGCGCGCCGCGAATATTTTTCGCGCGGACCGTGCCACGGGCCCGCGCCGCCGGCTGCGGCGCGGGCCCGTGACGTTAATTGCCGGAAGGAGGATCGGCCTTCTGCTTCGCAGTGACAACGACGATGGGGGATGTTGGTTGTGCTTCCACAGGAGTGACTGGGGCGGCGTCGGGTCCATGTGAGGTCAATCGAAGTCATTTCTTCGGTGTTTATCTTAGGAAAAGCATACTAATTATTCCCGTGGTGCGGGGAAAGCCCGCCGCCTTTTCCCGGAGCCCGCCGTACTCCGGTCCGGACGCCTGGCCCCGGCCCGTGTCGTCCACGCGGCACTAGGGTTCTTCGCACGGGCCCCGGCGGTGCCGGTCCGGGGCAGGGGCGGAGATTCGGGAGACTCATGCGTGACGGTCGGAAGGTGGCGGTGATCGGAGCGGTCCTCACCGCCGTGGTCGGAGCCGCCGGGTTCGGGGCGTACACCCTGGTCGGCGACAGCGGCGCGGCCGGCGGCAGGGCCGGCGAACCGTCGGCCGGTACGGGCCCGCCCTCGGCGGAGGAGGTCCGCGAGACCGCCGGGAGGTTCCTGAAGGCCTGGCAGGAGGGGAAGGCCGGCGAGGCCGCCGCGCTGACCGACGACGAGACCGCCGCCACCGAGGCCCTGACCGGTTTCCGGAAGGACCTCCGGGCCTCGGACCTGCGTCTGGAACCGGGCGCCGCCGCGGGCGCCGATGTCCCGTTCACCGTGACGGCCGAGGTGGAGTACGACAAGGAGGACGGGCCCGCCTCCTGGACGTACGAGTCGGAGCTGACGGTCGTACACGAGGACGGGAGCGGCGAGCCCGTCGTCGACTGGGAGGCGTCCGTCCTCCACCCCGCGCTCACCGGCGGGCAGCGGCTGGAGACCGCCGAGGCCGGGACCCCGCCCATCAGGGCCCTGGACCGCAACGGCGCCGAGCTGACGGCCGAGGAGTACCCCGAACTGGCCGCGACCCTGGCCGACCTGCGCAAGCGCTTCGGCGGCAGGACCGGTGGAAAGCCCGGTCTCCAGGTCCGGATCGTCGACGCCGCCGGCAAGGGGGTCAAGACGCTCGAGCAGCTCGACGAGGGCACTCCGGGCGAGCTGAGGACCACGCTGGACGCCAGGATGCAGAAGGCCGCCGTCCGGGCCGTCGCGGGCAGGCCCAAGGCATCCGTCGTCGCCCTGAAGGCCAGCACCGGCGAGATCCTGGCGTTCGCCAACACCCCGGCACAGGGCTTCAACACCGCCCTCAGGGGCTCCCTCGCCCCCGGCTCCACGATGAAGATCGTCACCGCGTCGATGCTCATCGAGAAGGGCCTGGCCTCCAGCGCGAAGCAGCACCCCTGCCCGAAGTACTTCGAGTACGGCGGCTGGCCCTTCCACAACCTCGACAAGTTCGAGATCGACGGCGGCACCTTCGCGCAGTCCTTCGCCGCCTCCTGCAACACCGCCTTCATCAGCCGGGCCGGGAAGCTGTCGGACGACGACCTCACCGAGCAGGCCCGCGACGTCTTCGGCATCGGGCTGAACTGGCAGGTCGGCACCACCACCTTCGACGGCTCCGTGCCCGTGCAGTCCGACGCGCCGATGGCCGCCTCGCTGATCGGGCAGGGCGGGGTCAGGGCGAACCCGCTGATCATGGCCTCGGTGTCGGCGACGGTGAAAAGCGGCGCCTTCCACCAGCCGTACATCGTCTCGCCCGAGGTGGACGGCCGCAGCCTGGCCAAGGCCCCGCGCACCCTCTCCCCGGACGTCTCGCGGGAACTGCGCTCGCTGATGCGGCTGACGGCCACCAGCGGCTCGGCGGCCGAGGCGATGGCCGGAGCCGGCGGCGACATCGGCGCGAAGACCGGCTCGGCCGAGGTGGACGGCCAGGAGAAGCCCAACGCCTGGTTCACCGCCTACCGGGGCGACGTGGCCGCCGCGGCGGTCGTCCTCTCCTCCGGCCACGGCGGCAAGAACGCGGGCCCGGTCGTCCGCCGGGTGCTCGACTCCGCCGGCTGACCCCGGCATCCGGCACCCCGTACGGCCCGAGCGGAAGGCACCGCGCGGGCCGTACCCGCCGCGGGAGGAGGCCCGGAGGGGCCCGGTGAGGGCGTGGCCCCTGAACCCCGTGTGACGGACATCTCTCCGTAGCCGTTGCGAAACGGTACGGTACGGCCCCGAAAGGCACGGCCGGTCCCGCGCTCGGCCCCGGCCCGGAACGGCCCGTCGCACTGGGCCGGCGGTCCCGCGGGAGGCGCACGCGGTGGTGTGCGGGCCGTGGCGGCGGGAGGGCGGCCGGGAGCGCGGGCACCCGGGCGTCGACCAGTGCCGCATGCAGTTGTCCTACCTGGGCTTCCGGCCAACGCGGCGAGCGTGCGTGCCAGGGCGGCGAGCGGGGTGAACCCTGGCTGACGCGGCACTAGGCTGAGAGGCTGACCAGCCCACCCGAAGACCACACCAGCCCGGCGCGCCGGGCAGCGGGAGCCCCATGGCCACGAACCTCGTCAATCTGGAAGCCGTCGGCAAGGTGTACGGCACCCGTGCGCTGCTGGACGGCGTCTCCCTCGGCGTCAGCGAGGGGGACCGGATCGGCGTCGTCGGGCGCAACGGCGACGGCAAGACCACCCTCGTGCGCATCCTGGCGAAGCTGGAGCCCGCCGACGACGGCCGGGTCACCCATGCCGGCGGGCTGCGGCTGGGAGTGCTCACCCAGCACGACTCGCTCGACCCGGCCGCCACCGTCCGGCACGAGGTCATCGGCGACATGGCCGACCACGAGTGGGCCGGGAACGCCCGCGTCCGCGACATCCTCACCGGGCTCTTCGGCGGCCTGGACATGCCCGGCTTCCCGCAGGGCCTGGACACCGTCATCGGCCCGCTGTCCGGCGGCGAGCGGCGGCGTATCGCGCTGGCGAAGCTGCTCATCGCCGAGCAGGACCTGATCGTGCTGGACGAGCCCACCAACCACCTCGACGTCGAGGGCATCGCCTGGCTCGCCGGGCACCTGCGCGCCCGGCGCTCGGCGCTGGTCTGCGTCACCCACGACCGCTGGTTCCTGGACCAGGTGTGCACGCGGATGTGGGACGTGCAGCGCGGCACCGTCCACGAGTACGAGGGCGGATACAGCGACTACGTCTTCGCCCGCGCCGAGCGCGAGCGCATCGCGGCCACCGAGGAGGCCAAGCGGCAGAACCTGGTCCGCAAGGAGCTGGCCTGGCTGCGGCGCGGCGCCCCCGCCCGCACCAGCAAGCCCCGCTTCCGGGTCGAGGCCGCCAACGAGCTGATCGCCGACGTGCCGCCGCCGCGCGACAGCGCCGAGCTGATGAAGTTCGCGAACTCCCGGCTGGGCAGGACCGTCTTCGACCTGGAGGACGTGACCGTGCAGGCCGGGCCCAAGGTGCTGCTCAAACACCTGACCTGGCAGCTCGGCCCCGGCGACCGGATCGGCCTGGTCGGCGTCAACGGCGCCGGCAAGACCTCGCTGCTGCGGGCGCTGGCGGACGCCGCGTACAGCGGCGGCGAGAAGCAGCCGGCGGCCGGCCGGATCAAGGTCGGCAGGACGGTGCGGCTGGCCTACCTCTCCCAGGAGGTCGCCGAACTCGACCCCGCCTGGCGTGTGCTGGAGGCCGTGGAACGGATCCGCTCGCGCGTGGACCTGGGCAAGGGGCGCGAGATGAGCGCCTCCCAGCTGTGCGAGCGCTTCGGCTTCGGCAAGGACAAGCAGTGGACGCCCGTCGGGGACCTCTCCGGCGGCGAGCGCCGCAGGCTCCAGCTGCTGCGGCTGCTGATGGACGAGCCGAACGTGCTGTTCATGGACGAGCCGACCAACGACCTGGACATCGAGACCCTGACCCAGCTCGAGGACCTGCTCGACGGCTGGCCCGGCTCGCTGGTCGTCATCTCCCACGACCGCTACTTCGTGGAGCGGACCACGGACCGGGTGCACGCGCTGCTGGGTGACGGCACGCTGCGGATGCTGCCGCGCGGGCTGGAGGAGTATCTGGAGCGCCGCGAGCGGCTGCGCCGGGCGACCGCCGCGCCCGGCGCCCCGGCCGCGGCCCCGGCGGGGGAGGCGGCCCGGCCCGCCGACAGGCCCGCGGCCAAGTCCGCCGCCCTCTCGCGCGCGGCGCAGAAGGAGTTGCAGCGCATCGAGCGCAGGCTGGAGCGGATCGAGGAGCGCCAGGCGGTGCTGCACGCCGAGATGGCCGAGCACGCCACCGACTTCGAGAAGGTCGCCGGGCTCGACGCCGAACTGCGCGAACTCTCCGGGGAACGGGACGAGTTGGAGACGCGCTGGCTGGAACTGGCCGAGGAGGGCTGACCGGAACCGGCGGGGGACGGCGCGGGAGACACCGGCGGCCGGTGACGGCCGGGTCGCGGGCCGGTCCCGCCTGATGGCCCGGAGCGGGAACCGGAGGCTGCGTTCCGGGTGTCCGATGATAGAAAGATCTTCCTTCCGACCATCGGTGCCAAGGGCCGACAACAGCCGAGAAGTGGCGGGCCATGTCCGATTCGCCCTGCCCCACGGGGGGCGAGGGGCTGGGCAACCGGTCCGCGCGTGAATGAGGAAACCCATGTCGCAGCCGCCTCCGCCGCCAAGTCAGCCGCCGTCCGGTGGCTTCGGTCCGCCCCCGGAGCAGCCGGACGACCGGCCGGAACAGCCCGAGCAGTCCGGGAAGCAGGAGCAGCCGGAGGAGGCGGAGCGGGAACAGCCCCCGCCTCCTCCGGCCCCGCTGTCCAAGTCGCCGCGGGCCCCGGCGGACCAGCAGGACCGGCCGGGGCAGTCGTTCCAGCCGGGCCAGCCGCAGCAGATGCCTCCGGGCCCGCCGTCGTACGGCTATCCGCAGCAGCCCGGTCAGTTCGGCCAGGCACCGCAGTTCCCGCCCGGTCAGCCGCCGTCGTACGGCTATCCGCAGCAGCCCGGCCAGGTGCCGTACGGCCAGCCTCCCGTGTACGGGCAGGCCCCCGCCTACGGCCAGGCCCCCGCCTACGGCCAGTACCCGGCGCAGCCCATGTACGGCGGCGGCGCGCAGCCGCCCGGCGGCGGTGGCAGGAACGCCAGGATCCTGGCCGTCGTCGCCGCGGTCGTCGCGGTCCTGCTCGTGGCGGGCGGCGGTGTCTGGTTCCTGGCCAAGGACGACGGCGGCACCGAGGCCGGGAAGGGCGACAAGGGCACCACCCGGGGCACCGACGGCGACTCCGGTGGCTCCGGCGACTCCGGTGGCTCCGGCGCGGAGAAGGGCCTGATCGACGCCGAGCTCGCCTGGACGGTCGACCCGCCCGAGGTGGACAAGCAGGACATCATCGCGGAGACGCCCGGCACGTGGTTCGTGGGCGGGAACATCGTCAAGACCACGACGAGTTCCACCACGGCCTACGAGATGAAGACCGGCAAGGTGGCGTGGTCCATCGACATGCCCCGCCCCAAGGACTGCACCGCCGCCTTCGAGATGTCCGAGAACAGGACCGTGGTCCAGTACGGCCGGCGCTGCGAGTTCGTCATGGGCATCGACCTGGCCGCGGGCAAGAAGCTGTGGAACAAGGAGCTGCCGTCCAAGCGAGACGGCTCCTCGGAGTTCGGCTACACGGAGATGGCCGTCAGCGGTGACATCGCCGCGGCGGCCTGGATCGGCAACGCCGTCGGTTACGACCTGCCGACCGGCAAGGAACTGTGGCAGCAGGAGGAGGGAGCCGAGTGCAGGGACCGCGGCTACTCCGGTGGCGGCCAGCTCGTCGCCAAGCTGGAGTGCGGCTTCGGCGGTTCGCAGAAGGTCCAGGGAGTGGGTCCGGGCGGCAAGAAGAAGTGGCAGTGGGACGTCCCCGACGGCATCGAGGTCCGCAAGGTCCTGTCCACCGATCCCCTGGTCCTCGGCGTCAACGCCGGCGGTGAGTCCAGTATCGACATCACCGATGTGATGATCCTCTCGGACAGTGGCAAGCTCCAGGACAAGATCTCCATCAACAAGGAGCGCCACGACATGGGCTGCCGGGGCATCACGCTCAGCAACTGCCCCGGCACGGTGGTGGACGGCGAGACCATGTACATCTCCTCGAAGCCGCACCAGGGCGGCGGATACGGGCAGACCAGCGAGATCATCGCCTTCGACCTCACCACCGGGAAGCCGAAGTGGCTGGGGGAGCCGACCTCGGGCGGCCGGGTCGTCCCGATCGCCGTGGAGGACGGCTCGCTGCTCGCCTACGAGCTGCCCGGCCATGACAAGCCGGGGCAGGTCGTCACGCTCGCCCCGGGGACCGGCGAGCCGTCCCCGCGGATGAAGCTGCCGGCGAGTGGGGTGAGGAAGGAGTACGACATGGCCACCGGTTCCGATGTGCACCCGTTCTGGAAAGACGGCCACTTCTTCCTGGTGAACCACAGGTTCTACGCCTCGGCCGGTCTGAGCGACATGGCGATAGCCGCCTACAACTGAGGTTCCGCGGCTCTTTTCCGGCCTCTCCCGCCGGCCCGCCGCCGGCGCCCCGGCCCCGCGCCCCTCCCCGTGGGGGGACGCGGGGCCGCTCGCGTGGGTCCGCGGGAGTTCCCGCGGGTTCTTGCCGGAAGGGACGCGGGATGCCGGGGGAGCGTGTAGCTTCCGTGGGCAAGACGGAGCCGGGCGGCTCGGAGGGCCGTACGGGGCACGGCCCGGCCCTGCCCCGGTACGGGGCCGGCGGAACGACAGGGGTGTAGATGACCGTGCGGCTCATGGTGGTCGACGACCACCGTCTGCACGCCGAGGCGCTCGCCTCGGCGCTGAAGTTGCGCGGGCACCGGGTGCTCGCGGCCGCCGCGCCGGCCGCGGGGGCGGCGGAACTGGTGGTCAGCAGGGCTCCCGAGGTGTGCCTGTGGGGCACGGCCTCGCCCGCCGAGCCCGGGACGTTCGCCCCCGTGGCCAGGATCAGGCGGGAACGGCCGCAGACCGCCGTGGTGGTGCTGGGCCCGGTACCCAGCCCGCGGGGGATAGCGGCGGCGTTCGCGGCGGGAGCGTCGGGCTACATACGGAACGACGAGCGGATCGAGGGTGTCGAGCGCGGCATGGTCAGGGCGAGGGCCGGAGAGGCGGCGGTGGCGCCGCAGTTGCTGCGGGGCGCTTTCGCGGAACTGCTCAACCCGAGGGCCGAGCCGGACGACGAGGGCGTCAGGCTGCTGCGGATGCTCACCCCGCGCGAGGCGGAGGTGCTGGTGCGGGTGGCGGAGGGGGAGGACACCCGGGCGATCGCGGTGGGCATGGGGATCGCGCCCAGCACGGCCCGTACCCATGTGCAGCGGGTGCTGATGAAGCTCGGGGTCGGCTCCCGGCTGGAGGCGGCGGCGCTGGCGGCCCGCACCGGGCTGCTGGACCGGGCGGCCGGTTCCCGGGCCGGCGGGCACAGCGGCGCGGAACGGGGTGGGGAACAGGGTGCGGGGCCGGGCTGACGCGCCCGGCCC
>NZ_JBXUOY010000145.1:0-13082 GCF_057196705.1 Streptomyces sp. ATLC9
GGCGTACCGCTGCCGACGCTCGCCGAGGGCGCGGCCCCCGCCGCTCTCCTGGCCGCCCGGCTCTCCGGGAGCACCCGCGAGGTGCTGCGCTTCGCCGTGGCGCTCGGCGGCGTGCTGCCGCACCCGGCCCACCTGCCCGCGCTGGTGGACGACGCCGACGCCGACGCCTCCCTGGGCGAGCTGCTCGCCTGCGGTCTGGTCACCACCGCCGGGCCGTACTACCGGCTCGCCCCGGACGTGACCGGGCAGCTGGCCGACGCCGGATACGCCGACGGAGCCGACGACCGCGCCCGTACCGCCGCCCAGCACTACGCCTGGTGGACCGGCCACCCCTCGGTCACCCCGGAGCGGGTGGCGCAGGAGGCCGAGGCGGTGCTCGCCGCGGTCCAGGGCGCCCAGCGCGGCGGTCACGCGAGCGCGGCCGTGCTGCTGGCCCGTACCGCCGCGCCCATTCTCGCCGCCTCGCTGCACTGGGGCCCCTGGGAGCGGATCCTGCGCGGTGGCCAGGAGGCCGCGCGCACCGCGGGCGAGGTCGCCGAGGAGGCGTACTTCCACCACGACCTCGGTGTGCTAGCCCTGTGCACCGGCCACCTGGACCGGGCCCGCGCCGAACTCGAGGCGTCCATCGGACTGCGCGGAGTGCTCGCGGACCGCCGGGGCACGGTCGCCGGACGGCGCGCGCTGGCCCTGGTCGAGGACCGCTTCGCGATCGGGGCCGAGGGCGGCCCGGACAAGGCCGCCGGGGGAGTCGGGGACGGGGGGAAGGCCCCCGGCGGGGCGCTGCCGGCCGTCGCCGTACCGTCCGCCGAGTCCGGCGCCTTTGCTCCGCCCGCACTCCCCAGGCGTCCGGCCCCGGTGAAGCCGTCCGGGGCCGTCGTGCCGACGCCCGTGGCGGCGGCCCCGTCCGGGCCGCAGAGCACCGGCGGCACACCGGTGCCCGACAAGCTCCCGCCCGCCCTCGCGGTTCCGCCGGTGACGGTGGGCAGCGCCTTCGAGGAGACGCCCGGCGGCGGCACGTTCGGCGCCGAGGCGCTGACCCGGCCGACGCCGCTCGTCCGGGCCCCGCACGGCGGGGACGGCCCGGGGGCCGCCCGGCGCGGGCTCGCGGTCCGGGGGGCCCGGCGCAACGTCTTCGCGGCCGGCGTGGGCGCGCTGCTGGCCGTGCTGGTGGGCACGGTCGTCACGATCGGCATGACCTCCGGCGGCGAGGAGCCCGCCGGCAGCGTCAACCCGGTGGTCACCTCCCGGGAGGACGACGGCATCACCGTCGACGAGCCTGCGCCGAGCTCCAGCGACGAACGGGGGGAGAAGCCGGGGGAGAGCAGCGCGCCGGCCGTCCCCGGCGGACCGGCCGGCAGCGGGACGAGCCCGGCCTCTCCGAGGGCCTCCCAATCGGGTGACACACCCGAGGAGACGGAGGAGGAGAGCGGCGCGACCGCCGGGGGCGGGGGAGATCCGACCAGGCCGACGACCAGGCCGAGCACGCCGGATGACGGCGAGTCGGAGGAGCCGGCGGACTCCAGGCCGCCGGTGGAGGAGCCGGGTTCTTCCTCACCGTCCCCGCCCGAAAGCCCCGCGCCATCACCCTCGGACACGGGGGGTACTGGTGGAGACGACGATTCCGCCACGGACAGCGCCGCACCCAGCAGCAGTCATCCGGTAACGGAGGGCCAGGCGTCAGCGTCCCGTGAATCCGCGGAGAGCCCGCTCCTGTGACCCCGGCCCCGGCGTGTGTACGGTGCGTACCGGGCGGACGGAGGCGGTCAGAACAGCCGCAGCTTGTCGTCCTCGATGCCGCGCAGCGCGTCGTAGTCGAGGACGACGCAGTCGATGCCGCGGTCCGTGGCCAGCACGCGCGCCTGCGGCTTGATCTCCTGGGCCGCGAACACCCCCCGCACCGGGGCGAGGTGAGGGTCGCGGTTGAGCAGTTCCAGATAGCGGGTGAGCTGCTCGACGCCGTCGATCTCGCCGCGGCGCTTGATCTCGATCGCGACGGTGGTCCCCCCGGCGTCCCGGCACAGGATGTCCACCGGCCCGATGGCGGTGGGGTACTCACGCCGTATCAGCGACCAGCCCTCGCCGAGGGTCTCCATTCGGTCAGCGAGGAGCTCCTGGAGATGGGCCTCCACGCCGTCCTTGATCAGGCCGGGATCGACGCCGAGTTCGTGCGAGGAGTCGTGCAGGACCTCCTCCATGGTGATGATGAGCTTCTCACCCGTTTTGTTGACAACCGTCCAGACGCCGACGCCGTCCTTCTGGTCCTCTTTGAGGGTGCATGGTGGAGACATCCAGTTGAGGGGCTTGTAAGCCCTGTCGTCCGCATGGACCGAGACCGATCCGTCGGCCTTGACCAGGATGAGACGAGGAGCCGGCGGGAGGTGGGCGGTGAGCCTGCCCGCGTAGTCCACGGAGCAGCGGGCGATGACGAGACGCATGGTCGGCCACGCTACTGGACGGCGGGCGGTCCACGCGATTCGCCCCTGCTTCTCCCTGTTCGATCACCGTTCGGGCGTGGCTGGTTGTGTGCCCACGAGCCTGGTGCGGCAGTACGCGCGGGCATAACGTTGCAGCCCGGGGGTCGCCGTGCGAGATCGTCCGGTTACGCGAAGCCCCGACATTCCGTCCCTGAGGTCCTGGTATTCCCGGGATCGCGAGAGGAGAACCCATGTCGCTCGACGTCTCACCGGCCCTCCTGGAGCAGGCCGAGCGAGGCGAGGTCGATGAGGCGGCCTTCGTCGACTGCGTCCGTACGTCCCTGCCCTACGCGTGGGACATGATCAGTTCTCTGGTGGCCGAACTCAGGGTGGACGGCGGTGACTTCGCCGACAACCAGACACCGCCCCCGGACGAGCGGGCCCGGGGCCAGCTGCTGCGCGCACTCGCCAGCGACGCGATACGCGGAGCGCTGGAGCGCCACTTCGGAGTGAGACTGGCCTTCCAGAACTGCCACCGTGTCGCGGTCTTCCCGCCGGCCCCCTCCGCGGACGAGCGGCTCGCCCGCTTCACCTCCGTGCGCGGCCAGCTCCTCAACCAGTCGCCGGAACTGCGCGACTGCTGATCGCGGGTGGAGGGGCGGGCGGCGAGCGGACAGGCGGTCACGTTCCCGCGCTCGCGCCCGTTCCCGCGCCCTGGTCCGGAGGCGTGTCCGAAGGCGCAAGAGCTGCTGCTGCTCGGGGGAGGAGCGGCAGCACCTCGGTGCCCAGCCGCCAGACGTTCAGCTCGGTGGCGGCCAGATCACCGGAGCCCTCGGCCAGCAGCGCGAACCGGCCGACCCCGGTCCGTTCGGCGGTGGCCGCGAGCCGGGCCGCGCACAGCCGGGGCGGGCCGACCGGATGCAGCGAGCACAGCAGCTCGGTGTAGGCGAGCGGGTCGCGCATCGAGCGCGCCCGGCCGTCCACGGTCGTATGGGCTTCCAGTCCCTGCCGCAGCCAGCCGGGCATCGCCTTGGTGAGCGTCTCCACGGCCTCGTCGCGGGTGTCGGCCACCTGTGCCACCCCGGCCGACACGTGCCCTGCCGCCGCCGCGGTCTCCGGGTCCGCTCCCGCCGCCAGCGCCTCGCGCCGCCACAGGGTGACCATGTCCGCCTTCTCCTCGTCCCCGCAGTGCATCCCCAGCAGCATCGGCAGCCCGCGCGCCGCGGCCAGCCGCACGGAGGCGGGGGAGGTGCAGGCGACCAGCACCGGAGGCACCTCCGGCCCGTCGAAGCCCTGGTCCGGGCGCGGTACGACGGGGACCTCGCGGAAGCGGTAGCGCTCGCCGTCCGCGCCGACGCGCGGCTCGCGCAGCCAGCGCAGCAGCAGGTCCAGCGACTCGGGGAAGCCCCGTTCGTACGCCTGGACGCCCCCGCTGAAGACCTCCAGGTCCACCCAGGGGCCACCGCGGCCGACACCGAGGGTGAACCGGCCGCCGGACAGGAGGTGCAGCAGCGCGGTCTGCTCGCCCAGGGCGACCGGATGAGCGACGGGGAGCACGCTCACGGCCGTGCCCACCCCGATGCGCCGTGTGCGCCCCAGCAGCAGCGCGGCCATGGTGATCGCCGAGGGACAGACCCCGTAGGGGACGAAATGGTGCTCGGCCACCCACACGGAGTCCAGTCCGGCCCGCTCGGCGGCCTCCGCGGAGCGCAGGGCACGGTGGAGCGCCTCTCCCTGTCCCTGCCCCGGGAACTGCCCCGCCGGCACGAAAGTCCCGATGTGCATCGCCACAGCCTCCTGCCCGGTACCGGGGCCGTCCGGCACCGCTCCGGAGGCCGCTCCGCGACGGCCCCTGAGCGGATTTCCGAACGGTCCCCTGGAGGCAACAACGCCCGACACGTGCCAAAGGCACGGCCTGCCGGAAATTTTTTCGGACCGCGCGGGAGGACGGGAGAAGAGGGGGCGGCGGGTGCGCGGCACAGGGCCGCCCGCGACCTGCGTAGGCTGGACGGAGCAGTCCGCCGACGGGCCCCGAAGGCCCCCGAGACCACGTGAGGTGCCTGTTGTCCCCGCGTCGAAACCGCCCGCGCGGCGCCGGCAGGTCCGCCCGCCGCGACGGGGAGGCGGACGGCCGCTACGGCATGGAGCACACCGACGAGTGGCACGGCGAGGAGTGGGTGGTGCGGCAGATCAGCGGGCAGTCCGCGGCCAAGCACTACCGCTGCCCCGGCTGCGACCAGGAGATCCCGCCCGGGGTGCCGCACGTCGTGGTCTGGCAGCGCGACGGGCGGGTGGACGACCGGCGGCACTGGCACCGGGCGTGCTGGAACGCCAGGGACCGCCGGAGCGCGCGGCTCCAGCGGTCCCGTCAGACCCCCAGGTACTGACTCCGCGGGGCGCCCCTCAGACGTCGCGGGCGGAGAAGCGGGGCGAGAACGGCGGCGCCCCGTACCGCCGAGGGGCGGTACGGGGCGCGGTGTCCCCCGTCTGCCGGCACTACCGGCCACCAGTGCTGCCGGCGCGCCTCAGCGCGACTGCTGGGCGGGGACGCCCAGCGACTCCTCGCCGCTGTCGGTGTTCGGCTGTCCGGTCGCGGCCACGGCCGCGCCGGTGAGCGTGGCCAGCATCTCGCGGACGTTGGTGAGCTGGGCGTTGATGCTGTCACGGCGGTTGGTGAGAGCGGCCAGCTCGCGCTCGGACTCGCTGCGGATGCGGTCGGCCTTGGCGTTGGCGTCGGCCACGATGTCCTCGGCCTGGCGCTGGGCGGTCTCCACTGTCTGGCGGGCGCGGCGCTCGGCGTCGGTGCGCAGCTTCTCGGCCTCCAGGCGGAGCTGCTCGGCGCGGTGCTCGATCTCCGCCAGCCGCTTCTCGGCCTTGGCCTGACGGGACGCCAGGTCGCGCTCGGACTGCTCGCGGCGCTTGGCCAGGTTGGTCTCGAAGTCGGCGGCGGCCTGCGCGGCCTTGGCGCGGGTGTCCTCGAAGAGGGCGTCGGCCTCCTCGCGCTTGGCCTGGGCGTCCTTCTGCGCGTCCGCGCGCAGCGTGGCGGCCTCGCCCTTGGCCTTCTCTACGATCCGGGCTCCCTCGTCCTCCGCCTTGGCCTTGCGGTCGGAGGCGTACACCTCGGCGTCGTTGCGCACCTGCTGCGCGGCGGACTCGGCCAGCTCCCGGTGCTGCTCGGCGGCCCGGCGGGCCTCCTCGCGCAGGTCCTTGGCCTCCTCCTCGGCGAGACGGAGGATCTTCTCGACACGGGCGCCCAGTCCGGCGTACGACGGCTCGGAGTCGTTGATCTGCGCCTGTGCGTTCTGCGTCTCGAGGTGTAGTTCCTCGATGCGCTTCTCCAGCGAGGCGATACGGGCCAGCGCGTTGTCACGGTCGGCGACGAGCTTCGCGATGCGGTCGTCCACCTGACCGCGGTCGTAGCCGCGCCGCACGAGCTCGAAGCCGAAGGGAGAGGTGTTGTCGCTCATGGGGTTCCTGTCGGTCAGACGGGGTCGGACGGGAGAGTGATAGAGGGAATCCTAGGGGGCAAAACGGCGTGTCTTCGAGAAGATGCCGGTTTGATATGCAGAATGTACGCCCGTTCGAGTGGCTCAGTTCTTGCCCTGTTTGCCGCCGCCGTGCGCCGCTCCCGCTCCCGCACCGGCCTTGACCGCTCCGTTCGATCCGCCGTCAGAGCCCTTTCCCCCCTTGCCGTCCTTGTCCGGCTTGCCTCTTCCGGGTGACTCGAAGGACTCCAGCGCCTCCAGCACGTCCTGCACGCGCGAGATCTCGGCGTTGATGTCCTGGCGGCGGCGGGTCAGCACCTCCAGCTCGTGCTTGCCCTTCTCCAGGGTCCGCTTCGCCTCGGCCTCCGCCTCGGCGAGCACCTTCTCGGCCTCCCGGACGATCGCGGCCTTCTTCTGCTCGGCCTCCTTGAGCAGCCCCTCGGCCCTGCGCACCGCGGCGATACGGACCCTGCTCGCCTCGGAGTCGGCCTCCGAGCGGGTCCGACGGGCCTTCTCCCGGGCTTCCGCCAGCTGCTCGTCGGCCGCCTTCACCAGCTTGTCCACACGCTCGCCGGCGGACCGCACGGCCTCGGAGGCCTCCCGGCGCGCCCGCTCGTGCAGTTCCTCGACCTCGGCCTCGGTACGGGAGCGCAGTTCCCCGGCCCGCTCCCGGATGGCGCTCGCGTCGCGGCGGGCCTCCTCCAGCATGGTGTCGGAGTCGCTGCGGGACTTCTCCACCAGCGAGGTGCTCTCGGTCCGTGCCTGGGCCATCAGCCGCTCGGCCTCCTTACGGGCGGCGCCCACCATGGTGTCCGCCCGCTCCTCGGCGGTCGCCGCGATGTGTACGGCCTCCTCGCGGGCCTGGGCCACCAGCCGGTCGGCCTGCTCGGCCGCGTCGCCCAGCCGGCGTGCCGACGCCTCGCGGGCCTCGTCCCGTACGCGGTCGGCCTCGGCACGTGTGCGCCCGGCCTCGTCGTCCGCCGTGGCCCGGACCCGGTCCGCCTCGGCGATCGCCTCCGAAACGGTGCGCTCCGCCAGCGACTTGGCGGCGTCCGTCTCCTCCTTCGCCTCCTGGCGCAGGGTGGCCGCGGCGTGCTCGGCCGCGGAGCGCAGACCGGCGATCTCCTCCTCGGTCTGCTGACGCAGCTCCGCGACCGAGTCGCGCACCTGCTGGGCCTTCTGCTCGGCGGCGGAGACCAGTTCGGCGGCCCGCCGCTCCGCCTCGGCCACCAGCCGCTCGGCCTCGGCCTGCGCCTCCTCGACCCGCTTGCGGGCCGAGGCGAGCAACTCCTCACCGTGCTCGCGGGCCTGGGCCCGCTCCCGGTCCGCCTCCCGGCGGGCGCCGGTGAGCAGCTCCTCGGCCTCGCGGCGGCGCCGGGATGCCTCCTCCTGGGCGGCGGCCAGCTCCTCGGCCGCCTCGGCGCCCATCCGCTCGGCGGCCGCGTTCGCCTCCGCCCGCACCCGGTCGGCGGTCTCCTGAGCCTCGGTGCGCAGCCGCTCGGCCTCGGTGGCCGCCTCGGTGCGCAGCCGCACCGCCACGGCCTCGCCCTCCGCGCGGGCCTGCGCGGCGTCGGAGACCGCCTCGGTGCGCAGCCGCTCGGCCTCCTCCTCGGCCTGCTCCCGCAGACCGCGCAGCCGCTGTGCCGACTCCGTGCGCAGCCGCTCGGTCTCGGCGCGGGTCTCCTCGCGCAGCCGCTCGGCCTCCTCATGGGCCCCGCGCAACTCCTCCTCGGCGGCGGTCAGCCGCTGCTCGGCCTCCTCGCGCAGCCGCTCCAGCTCCGCGCCGGCCTCGGCGCGGCGGGCGGTGGCGGCCTCCTCGGCCTCCTCGCGCAGCCGCCTGCCGGTCTCCTGGGCCTCCTCGCGGGTCTCCTCGGCCTGCCGCTCGGCCGCGGTGCGCAGCTCCTCGGCCTCGACGCGGGCCCGCTCCAGGGCCTCCTCGGCCTGGCGGCGCAGGGCGGTGGCACGTTCGATCGCCTCGGTACGCACCCGCTCGCCCTCGGCCACCGCGGCGCCGCGGGTCTCCTCGGCGTCCGCCTTGGCCTGGCCGAGCAGCTCCTCGGCGCGGCCGGCGGCCTCCTCGATCTGCTGGACGGCCTCGCGGCGGGCCTCGCCGCGGATCCGCTCGCCCTCCTCGACCGCTTCGGCGCGCAGCTGCTCGGCCTCGCCGCGCAGCCGCCGCGCCTCCTCCTGGAGCTCGACGGTCTTGGCGCGGTACTCCTCGGTGTCGTCCTTGGCCGCACCCTTGAGCTGCTCGGCCAGGTCGTGGGCCTCGGCGCGCAGCCGGTCGGCCTCCGCCTCGGCCTCGGCGCGCAGCCGCTCGGCCTCCTCGGTGGCGGCCCGGGTGGTGGCCTTGGCCTCCTCGGACGCCTTGGTGAGCACCTCGTCGGCGGTACGCGCGGCCTCGGCCAGCTGGGCGGCCGACTCCTCGGCCGACTTGGCGCGGGCGCTCTCACGGGCCTCGGCGACCAGCCGCTCGGCCTCGGTGCGGGCGTCGGCCCGCACCTGCTCGGCCTCGGCCTCGGCGGCCTCCGCCTCCTTGGTGGCCTCCGCGACCATGCGCGCGATCTCGGCCTTGGCGGTGCGCCCGCGCTGCTCGTTCTCCGACTCGGCTTCGGCCAGCCGCCTGGCGGCGGCCTCGCGTGCTTCGGCCAGGACGCGGTCGGCCTCGGCGCGGGCCTCGCGCAGCGCCGTCTCGGCCTCCTGCATCCGCTGCTCGGCCTGGCGGGCCAGCGCGGTGGCCTCGCGGCGGGCGGTCTCGGACTCGGCGGCGGTGGAGGTGCGCAGCCGCTCGGCGTGCTCGGTGGCCTCCTGCGCCTGGGTGGAGGCCGCGTTCAGCAGCCGCTCGGCATCCGCGCGGGCCCGGCGCAGCACCTGCTCGGCCTCGGCCTTGGCGGCCTCCGCCTCCGAGTTCAGCCGCTGCCGGGACTGCTCGCTCAGCCGCTGCACCTCGGCGCGGGCCGCGGCCAGGGTCTGCTCGGCCTCGGCGCGGGCCTCGTCCATCAGCCGCCGGGCCTGCGATTCACTGCGGGCGCGCAGCTGCTCGGCCCAGGCGACGTTCTCGTTGACGTGGGACTCGACGGTCGCGCGGCGCTCGGCCAGCTCCTCGTCCAGCCGCCGGCGGCGGGCGACCGCCTCGGAGTGCAGCTCGGCCTCCATGCGGGCCTGCCGCTCGGCGTGCTCCTGCAGGAGCCGCTGTGTCTGGGCCCGGGCCTCGCGCAGCTCGCGCTCGGCGTCCGCGCGCAGCTGCTCGGCCTGCGCCTGGGCGTTGCGCAGCAGCTGCTCGGCCTGGTGCGACAGATTGTCGTAGCCGGCCGGGCGCGCGGCGAGGGCGCGGCGCGCCTCGTGCAGCTTGGCGCGCAGCACTTCGACCTGGTAGCCGAGGTCGTCGGCGTGGTCGACCACCTTGTCCCGCTCGTCCTTCAGCCGCTTCATCTCGGCTTCGAGCTGAGAGAGGTGGTCGTCAGCCTCGTAGCGGTCGTAGCCCCGCACTGCGCGGTCCCATCCGTCCCCTGGTCGTGGTGAAGGTGAACTGACCCTTCGGAGAAATGGTGTCAGATCATCGGCGGAACGTGGGACGGGCCCCTGCCGCCCGCAGCCCCGGCCGAACGGCCACTCTACCGGCCGGGGGAGCGGCCGTCAGTGCTGTGAGGAAGCGGAGGTGACCAGTTCCGTGAGTACGCCGTGGCAGTCCTTGGGGTGGAGAAAGGTGATCCGTGACCCCATCGAACCGGTGCGCGGCTCGTCGTACAGCACTCGGACGCCCTTGCTCCGGAGCGCCTCGGCCTCGCCGTCGACGTCCGCGGTGCCGAAGGCGACGTGGTGCACGCCCTCGCCGTTCTTCGCCAGCCACTTGGCCACTGTCGAGTCCTCACGGGTCGGTTCCAGGAGCTGGAGGTAGGAGGCGCCGCCGTCGTCCGTGCCGTTGATCCGCAGCATGGCCTCGCGCACCCCCTGCTCCTCGTTCACCTCGGTGTGGAACACCTCGAAGCCGTAGGCGGCACGGTAGAACTCCACCGTCTTGTCCAGGTCGAAACAGGCGATACCGATGTGGTCGATGCGCGTCAGCATGGGAGACAGTGCACCGTCCCGGGGTGTGGTTACGCAACGTGCGCACGGTCACACCGACCGACCGGTGACCCGGGACGGTACCGCTCAGTACATTGGCGATAACCCTCGTTAACTCCCTGCTCCGAAGGGGCCGCACCGTGACCGAAAAGACGAACCCCGAGACCCGTTCGGCGTCCGCCGCCACCTCCGTGATCGTCGCGGGCGCCCGTACGCCCATGGGCCGCCTGCTGGGCTCCCTGAAGACCTTCTCCGGTGCCGACCTGGGCGGCTTCGCCATCAAGGCCGCCCTGGACCGTGCGGGCATCGGCGGGGACCAGGTCGAGTACGTGATCATGGGCCAGGTGCTCCAGGCCGGCGCCGGGCAGATTCCCGCGCGCCAGGCCGCGGTCAAGGCCGGCATCCCGATGAACGTCCCCGCGCTGACGGTCAACAAGGTCTGTCTGTCGGGTCTGGACGCCATCGCGCTGGCCGACCAGCTCATCCGCGCAGGTGAGTTCGACGTGGTCGTCGCCGGCGGCCAGGAGTCCATGACGAACGCCCCCCACCTGCTGCCGAAGTCCCGCGAGGGCTTCAAGTACGGTGCCGTGCAGATGCTGGACGCCATGGCCCACGACGGCCTGACCGACTCCTTCGAGAACGTCGCCATGGGCGAGTCCACCGAGAAGCACAACACCCGCTTGGGCATCGGCCGCGCCGAGCAGGACGAGATCGCCGCCCTCTCCCACCAGCGCGCCGCCGCCGCGCAGAAGAACGGCCTGTTCGACGCCGAGATCACCCCGGTGGAGATCCCGCAGCGCAAGGGCGACCCGGTCCTGTTCTCCAAGGACGAGGGCATCCGGCCCGAGACCACCGCCGAGTCCCTGGGCGGGCTGCGCCCGGCCTTCGCCAAGGACGGCACCATCACCGCCGGCTCCTCCTCGCAGATCTCCGACGGCGCCGCCGCGGTGGTCGTGATGAGCAGGGCCAAGGCCGAGGAGCTGGGCCTGGAGTGGATCGCCGAGATCGGCGCCCACGGCAACGTGGCCGGCCCGGACAACTCCCTGCAGTCGCAGCCGTCCAACGCCATCCGCCACGCCCTGGGGAAGGAGGGCCTGGATGTCGGCGACCTCGACCTGGTCGAGATCAACGAGGCCTTCGCGGCCGTCGCGGTGCAGTCGACGAAGGACCTCGGCATCGACCACGAAAAGGTGAACGTCAACGGCGGCGCGATCGCGCTGGGTCACCCGATCGGTATGTCCGGCGCGCGTATCGTGCTCCACCTCGCCCTGGAGCTCACGCGCCGCGGCGGTGGTGTCGGCGCCGCCGCGCTGTGCGGCGGCGGCGGCCAGGGCGACGCCCTGATCGTGCGGGTGCCGAAGAAGTGACGGCGCGGTCGCACGGGCCCGCGCACCCCCTACGCGAGACGGGGCGGGCCCGTGTGACCGGCGGCACGGCGGCGCGCGAGCGGCGCGGGAAGAATGACGGCCGGACCGGGCGGCCGACCACAGCGGCCGACCACAGCGGCCGACGAGGGCCGGTGACGGCCGAGTAACGCGAGGAGCGCAGCACGCATGGCGGTGGACGTCCCCAAGCTGGTGGAGCAGGCACGGCAGGGCAGGCCCCGGGCCGTGGCCCGGCTGATCTCGCTGGTGGAGGGAGCATCCCCGCAGCTCAGGGAGGTCATGGCGGCGCTGGCGCCGCTGACGGGCAACGCGTACGTCGTCGGTCTGACCGGCTCGCCGGGGGTGGGCAAGTCCACCTCCACCTCGGCGCTGGTGACCGCGTACCGCAAGGCCGGCAGGCGGGTCGGCGTCCTCGCGGTGGACCCCTCCTCCCCGTTCTCCGGCGGCGCGCTGCTGGGCGACCGGGTGCGGATGTCCGAGCACGCCTCCGACCCCGGTGTCTACATCCGCTCCATGGCCACCCGCGGCCACCTCGGCGGCCTGGCCTGGGCCGCCCCGCAGGCCATCCGCGTCCTGGACGCGGCCGGCTGCGACGTCGTCCTGGTGGAGACGGTCGGCGTCGGCCAGTCCGAGGTCGAGATCGCCTCGCAGGCCGACACCTCCGTCGTCCTCCTCGCGCCCGGCATGGGCGACGGCATCCAGGCCGCCAAGGCCGGGATCCTGGAGATCGGCGACGTGTACGTGGTCAACAAGGCCGACCGCGACGGCGCGGACGCCACCGCCCGCGAGCTCAACCACATGCTGGGCCTGGGCGAGGCCCGGAAGCCCGGCGACTGGCGCCCGCCGATCGTCAAGACAGTCGCCGCACGCGGTGAGGGAGTCGACGGGGTCGTCGAGGCGCTGGAGAAGCACCTTGCCTGGATGGAGGAGCGCGGAGTGCTGACCGAGCGCCGCCGGGCGCGCGCGGCCCGCGAGGTGGAGACCATCGCGGTGACCGCGCTGCGCGAGCGCATCGACGGCCTGCACGGCGACCGGCGCCTGGAGGCGCTGGCCGAGCGGATCACGGGCGGGACGCTGGACCCGTACGCGGCGGCCGACGAACTGGTGGCGGGGCTGACGGGCGAGTGAGCCCCGCCGGGGGCGGCCGTCAGTCCTCGCGGCGGTCATCCCTGTCGTCATCGGCGTCGCGGTCGTCGGCGTCGTCGTCCCGGTCGTCGGACTCGGCGCTCCGCTCCAGCACGTCGGCGCTGTCGGCGCCCACCGAGATCTCGTGCCAGGTGCCGTCCTCGCCCAGGACGTCGACCTCCCAGACCGGCCGGTCGCTGTCGTCGTCCTCCAGCTCGGCGGACTCCGCCGTGCCCGGTACGGCCTTCAGCGCGGCCGCGACGGCTTCCCGGAGGGTGACCTCGGCGCCGCGCAGCGTCCGCGGCTCGTCGCGGTCGTCGTCCCTGTCCTCACCCTTGTCGTCGTCCCGGCTGTCGCGGTCGCCGTCCCGGTCGCCGGCGCCGGCCCGCAGGCTCGCGGCCAGGGTGTCCTGGGCGGTGTCGTCGTCGGCGAAGGCGAGGGTGCTCCCGCCGACGGCGAGGGCGGCGGTGGCGACGGCGGCGACGAGCAGCTTGCGGTTCATCGGGGCTCTCCTTCGTGGATACCCCGTCCTTTAGGGCGGGGAGGAAACGAAGCTCCTGCGGAGCAGGGCAGGGAACGCCGGTTCGCCGCCAGGGCGGACCGGCGTC
>NZ_JBXUOY010000146.1:0-13082 GCF_057196705.1 Streptomyces sp. ATLC9
GGCGGCCGCCGCCCGCCTGACCCGGCGCGCGGCGCGCAGCGCGTGGTCGCTGCCCGGCAGACGGCGCACCAGACCGGGCGCGAGCCCCCCGGGCAGACCGAGCGCGGTCAGGCGGCGCCGCTTGAAGTAGCGGACCGTGGTGTCGTCCAGACGGGCGGTCAGCCACGCCTCGGCCTCGGCCCGCAGGGCGGGGTAGCGCTCGGCCTGCATGCAGTACCCGACGGCCCGCACCAGCGGCTCGGCCCGCCGTACCGCCTCCGCGGACCCGGTGATCACCTCGCCGCGCGGGCTCCCCTCCGCGGCCGGGGCCTCCAGGTCGGGCACGAGGGCGTCGACGAGGGTCAGCGGGATCCGGTTGCTGTTCTGGTAGGGCGTCAGCCGGTCCAGCAGCGGCCCGGTGCCCACCCGGGCGACGGGCACGCCGTACAGGGCCGAGGCGGTGAGCAGCGCGGTGGAGAAACAGCCCACGACCAGCTCCGGGCGGCACCGCCGGAAGACGGTCTCGGCCAGCATCGGCCGTTTCGGCACCACCAGCCGTACGCCGGTGTCCGCGGCGGCCTTGTCCAGCACCTTGGAGTAGCGGGCGGGCGCGGTGGGGTGGGGCTTGAAGAGGACCGCGCGGTGTCCGGCCGCGGCCGCGCCGCGCAGCATCCGCTCGTGCAGCCCCTCCTCCTCGTCCACGGTGAGGATGCCCAGCGCCGCCAGGTACTGGCCCAGCAGCACGGCGGTGGGCATGCCCCCGCCGTCCGGGTCGAGTTCGGCGTCCAGTCCGTCGTCCCCGGCGGCGTCGTCGAGTTCGTCCAGGACCGAGCGGAAGGCCCCGCCGGGCACCAGCTCGGGCGGCACCCCGTACTCGGTCAGCAGCAGCGGCGTCAGACCGGGCACCAGATCGAGGTGGAGCAGCCGCTGGATGCGGCAGGCCAGGGTCTGCGGCAGCTTCTCGCGGGTGGGGCCGTAGCTCATCAGGCCGTCGGCGTAGACGTGGACGGAGGCGCTCGCGAAGATCGCGGCCAGCGCCTTCGCCGGGCTGACGTGCACGGACTCCACGACGAGGTCGACCGGCCCGTCGCCCAGGTCCCAGCTCGCGCGGAACATCCGCTCCCACAGCGGGCAGTCGTTGCCCACCGGGCTCCAGGTGCTGGGGTGGTGGGGGCGGATGGCGTCGTTCCAGTCGACCACCCGGTCGAAGCGGGCGGCCAGCCGGTGCCAGCCGCGCATGCCGTCCAGCCGGGAGGCGGTCTCGGGTACCTCGGCGTTGTTGGAGACCAGCAGGACGCGCAGCGTCCGGTGCCACGGCCCGAACAGGCCCGCGTCCAGGGCGGCGGCGAGCGTGGCGGCGCCGTAGAGGGTGGAGACCTCGAAGATCTGGACGCGGTTGTGCGCGCCCGCGCCGCCGCCGGCGCTGCCGCCGATGTCCGTGCTACCGGTGGTGCCGGTGGTGCCGGTGGTGCCAGCCATGTCAGGCCGCCTTCCGTGCCGTGCCGCCCAGCAGCCGCCGCAGCGTTCTGGCGCGCTCGTGGTCCATCGACGTCAGGGTCCGCTCCAGCACCTCGCGCGGCATCCGGCGCAGCGCCGCCGCCGACTCGTGCTTCAGCCGCCGCGCCGCCGCGGGCTCGTAGCGGTGGGCGTTCGCCGCGTGGAAGGCGATCATGGCGCAGTAGGTCCGCACGATCTTGGGCAGGAAGCGCTCGGCCTCGCGGTCGGCGGCCACCTCGGCCAGGATCAGGTCGTGGGCCGGTATGAAGTCCAGCTGCCGGGCGTCGCGGATCTGGGTCAGCGAGGTGGTGACCCCGCGCCGGTAGAAGACGCCGAGCAGGCCGACCGTCGCGAAGGTCTTCGCCCGCAGGTGGAGCTGCCACATGAAGACGCGGTCCTCGGCGGTGCGCAGATGGGTGGTGAACCGCATGCCCAGACCGTCGCCGCCGGTCTCGAACAGGCCGCGGCGGTAGACGCCGGCCCAGACGAAGGGGTAGTCCACCATCGTCTCCATCTCGGCCGGCGCGATGGCGTCCCGGGTGCTCAGCGCCGCGTCCCGGCGCCGCGCCGGGGCCCGCTTGACGGCACGGTCGCGGCCGGTGGACTGCACGTGGTCGGTGCGCACGAAGTCGCAGTCCAGCTCCTCGGCGGCGCGCAGCAGGTCGCGCAGATAACCGGGCGCGTACCAGTCGTCGCCGTCCAGGAAGGTCAGGTACTCGCCCTCGGCCGCCTCGATGCCGGTGTTGCGGGCCTGGGCGATCCCCCGGTTCTCCTCGTGCCGTACCAGCCGGGCGCGCGGCAGGTCGTTCACGGCCCGGTCGAGGATCTCCGCGGTGGCGTCCGTGGAGCAGTCGTCGACCAGGACGAACTCCGTCCCCGGCCGCGCGTTGGCCGCGAGGCTGCGCAGGGTGTCCTGCGCGTACTCCTGGACGTTGTGGAAGGGGACGATCACTGAGAGCTTCGGCACGTGGTTTCCAGACGCTGCGGACAGGGCGGCGGGCCGACAGGCCCGTTAGAGTCCACGACTGCCGGCCCCGCAGGCGGAGGCTAGTCGCACACCGTTCACACCGGGCGCCACCGAGGGGACGCCCGGGTGAACTCTGAACGTACGTCTGGTTGATGGGCCGCCCGGTGCCCGTACGTACCGGCCGGTGTCCGGCGGCACCACCGCGCGCTGCCCGCGCGGGGCCCGGACGACGGGCGGTGCCGCTCCGGACCGGTCAGGGGGCGCTGACTCCGACGTCGGCGGGGTCGAGCGGCCCGCGGACCACGGGGGCGGTGGACAGCTCGTCCGCTCCGACATCGGCCGTCCCTTCGCGTGCCTGGCCGTCCATGTCGTCGGTGAGGAAGCCGTGGCCACCCGACGCGGTGTTCACCGCGGGACTGCCGACACCGAGTCGGTACACCCCGCCCTGCCTGACCAGGAACGGGTTCACGGTCCGGACGCCGGTGTCGATCCCGACGGTGGCGGAACCGGTCGGCCAGCCGATGTTGCCCGCGTACGTCATGTTCTCGGGCGCCTTCAGTTCGTCGAAGAGCTTGCCGGAGGAGCCGGCGACGATGTTGTCGGCGACCAGGCTGTCGACCGGGGCGAGTCTGTAGTTGGCGCCGATCTCGATGTTCGAGACGTTGTCGACGAAGGTGTTGTGCACCACCGTGGCCCGGTACACCCGCCAGTGCGCGGAGAGCGCGCCCGAGGTGTCGACATCCCCACCGTCGAGCTGCAGTGCCGCGTCGTAGCCGGTGCCGGTCAGCCCCTCGAAGTAGTTGTTGTGGATCCTGTGGTCCTGGCCGTAGACCCGGACACCGCCGGTGCCGGCCCTGCCGCCCCCGAGGAAGAAGTTGCCGTGGACCTGGCTGCGGTTGCCGTGGCGCAGGGTCAGGGAGCCCTGAGATGTCCGGAAGGTGTTGTACCGGACGGTGTTGGCGTTGCTCTTCACGGAGATGATCTCGGGATCGCCGTCGCAGTTCTCGAAGAGGTTGTTCTCGACCGTGGTGAACCCGTCCGATCCGGAGATCGCGCTCCAGCCGATCCGGATCGCCTCCATCTCGTTGGTGGCGCGCGGACCGATGTTGCGGAAGTGGTTGTGGTCGATCAGGTCGTGCTGCGACTGCTGGGTCGAGGATCCGTCGATGGTGATGAAGTTGCCGAGCTGGTGTTTGTCCTCGAACAGGTTGTGGTCGATCCGGTTGTGGTGGCTGTCGGCTCCCTGGATGAGGACCCATTTCAACGAGCCCGACTCGGTGAGCCGGAAGTGGTTGCGCGTCAACCGGATGTGGTGCGAACCGTCGATCTTGAGCGTGTTGCCGTTCGTCCACTTCAGCCCGGAGAACGTCACGTACGACGAGTCGAGGAGCTCGAGTTGCCCTCCGCTGATGACCGCCTTGCCCTGTCGCGCGGCCATGACCGTGATGGGTGCGCCGGGGGTGCCGTTCCTGGACCTGATCTTGCCGATCGAGTAGGAGCCGTCGGCGAGGACGATCGTGTGCCCGGGCGCGGCGTTGGCCACCGCGGTGGCCAGCTGCTCAGACGAGGAGACGTTGACGACGGTGGTGTTGGCCCGTGGGGCCGAGGCCGTGTTCACGGCGGGTAATGGCGTGCCACCGGTGGAGGCGAGAGCGGGTGCCGCGGTGGTGAAGGCCGCGACCGCGAGGGCTGCGGCGGCGACGGCTCCGCGGGGCCCGGGTTCTGATCTGTTCACGGGGTTCCTCCTCTGGAAGAAATCGGGACACACGATGTGATCACCGCGGTCGCGCCGGCCGGCGGGGACCGGACGGTGGAGGCCGCGATCGGTGATCCGTACGGGTGATGTGTGGGCTCGCGGTACCGACCGGGTCGCGGTGCCGTCCGATGAGGCCGGCCGGTCCACGCACCGGCTCTGGAAAGGGCGACGGGCGGACTTTCGGCCGCGGTGGTCCGTCGGGTGCCGCCGCGGTACGGGCCGTCGGACCGGTAGCGGCACTCCCGGGATATCACTCGATGCCGTGTCGGCAATTGGAGGGGAGGAAGTGAGAGGCTGTACGGCGCTTCACGCCGCGCGGTCAATCAATTCAGGGGGGTGATTCACCGGACACGGTCGGCGATACACCAGCACTGGTAAACCATAGAATGGGGCAACGAGGCCGTCAACGGGGGATTTCGTTTTCGTTAACCTCGATCTTCCGTCACGCTTTGCCGGTTGAATCGACGGGCCGTCCGGTTCGGCCGTGTTCCGCGCCCGGGGAAGCCCCTGCCCCTCGGGGGAAGGGCGGGGTGCGGTCAGACGCGGTCGCGGGGCAGCGTCTCGTTCCAGGTGCGGGAGAACACCCGGAACCCCCCCTCGTGCCCGTCGAGGGTGGCGTCGAGCACGAACTCCTTCTCGGTGCGGCTCAGCACCGTGCGGGTCACCGTCCGCGCGTTCCGGTCGCCGCGCGAGAACTCCATCGTCCACTGCGACTCGCCCCGGACCGAGGTGAAGTCGTCGGCGACCGAGTCGTAGCGCTCGTGGGCGCGGCGGCGCACATCCAGGTCGATCTCCTCGAAACGGACCGTGCCGCCGTCGAACGCGTCCGGCTCCGCGCGCCTTCTCCAGCAGCTCGGCCACCGGGATCTCGCCGTGCTGGAGCTCCTCGACATCCGGCAGGGGGTGGAAGCGGTACTCCACCCCGCGCAGTGTCTCGATGTTCTCCTCGTCCGGTCCGATGACGGAGACGTCCGCCCGGCTCACTGAGACGACTCCCCCGTGCCGGTTCCTCAGGAGCCCTCCCGGCCGCCCCGGGACAACGGCGGACATTCACCTGCACGGCGCCGTCGGGAATACACGGGAAGAAAAGGGAGGAGAACGGAGAAACCCTGGTAACTGGAGAGGAGGGATGTGGAAGGAGTGAAGGCGGGAGAGACGGCGGGGCCGGCCGCCATCCACTCCGGCCGGCCCCGCCGCCCATCCACCCGCGGCACGGGTACCGCTACCAGCGGTGGTGCACCTGCGCACGGATCCTGCGGTCGTACAGGGCGGCGATCTCCTCCAGCGTCCGCCGCGGCAGCGGCGGCAGCCCGGCCGCCGCCGCGTTCGCCCGCGCCTGCCCGGTGCTGCGCGCACCGGGGATCACCGAGGTCACCCCCGGCTGCTGGATCACCCAGCGCAGCGCCGTCTGCGCCGGGGCCATCCCCTCCGGGGCCAGCCCGGCGAACTCCGCCGCCGCCGCGAGGCCCGTCTCGTAGTCCACGCCCGAGAACGTCTCCCCCTGGTCGAACGCCTCACCGTGCCGGTTGAAGCTGCGGTGGTCGTCCGGCGAGAACACCGTCTCACGGGTGTAGCGGCCCGACAGCAGCCCCGAGGCCAGCGGCACCCGCGCGATGATGCCCACCCCCGCCTCGGCCGCCGCCGGAAGGACCTCCTCGACCGGCTTGAGCCGGAACGGGTTCAAGATGATCTGCACACTCGCCGTGCCCGGCCGCGCGATCGCCTCCAGCGCCTGGGCGCACGTCTCCACACTCACCGCGTACGCCGCGATGCGCTTCTCCGCGACCAGGGTGTCCAGCGCGTCGAACACCTCGTCGCAGGAGTACACCTCCGACGGCGGGCAGTGCAGCTGGACCAGGTCCAGGGTCTCCACACCCAGATTCGTGCGCGACCGGTCCGTCCAGGACCGGAAATTGGCCAGGTTGTAGTTGCCGGGAAGCTGGTCCGCCCGGCGGCCCATCTTCGTCGCCACGAACACGTCCGCACCCGGCCGCTCCGCCAGGAAGCGGCCGATCAGCCGCTCGCTGCGGCCGTCGCCGTACACGTCGGCGGTGTCGAAGAACGTCACCCCGGACTCCACCGCGGCGTCCAGCACCGCCAGCGCGTCCTCCTCGCGCACCTGCCCCCAGTCGGCGCCCAGCTGCCAGGTGCCCAGTCCCACGACGGACACCTCGCGGCCCGTCCTGCCCAGTACTCGCTGCTCCATGGCACCCGATCCTACGTTCCGGCCGGACCGGCGAACCGGGCCGGTCCTCGCAGGTCACCGACTACGGGAACGCTCCCATGATCGGCTTCCGGAGCAGTCCCCGCACCGGCCCGCCGCACCGGCCCGCCGATCAGCCCAGCACCGTGGTCAGGAACTCCCCCGTCCACGCCAGCAGCTCACGCCCCACCACCGGCCTGCCCCCGATCCGCGCCGTCGCCGGACGCGGCACCAGCACCTGCCCGGCCGCCGCCTTCACCACCGACCGCGGATACAACCGCTTCAGCCTCAGCTCCTGCGACTCCCGCAGCTCCACCGGCGCGAACCGCACATTCGAACCCTGCAGCGTGACATCGGTGACCCCGAAGGAACGCGCCAGCATCCGCAACCCCGCCACCAGCAGCAGATTCTCCACCGGCTCCGGCAGCGGACCGTAGCGGTCGGCGAGCTCCTCGCGCACCGCCGCGATGTCCTCCTCCGAACTCGCCGACGCGATCGCCCGGTACGCCTGCAGCCGCAGCCGCTCCCCCGGCGCGTAGTCGTGCGGCACATGCGCGTCCACCGGAAGCTCGATCCTCACCTCCAGCGGCGCCTCCTCCACCGCGCCCCCGGAGCCCTCCGACTCCAGCGCCGCCCGGTAGTCGGCCACCGCCTCCCCCACCATCCGCACATACAGATCGAAACCGACCCCCGCGATGTGCCCCGACTGCTCCCCGCCCAGCAGATTGCCCGCCCCGCGGATCTCCAGGTCCTTCATCGCCACGTACATGCCCGCGCCCATCTCCGTGTGCTGCGCGATCGTCGCCAGCCGCTCGTGCGCCGTCTCCGTCAGCGGCCTCTCCGGCGGATACAGGAAGTACGCGTACCCCCGCTCCCGGCCCCGGCCCACCCGGCCCCGCAACTGGTGCAGCTGGGACAGGCCGAACATGTCGCCCCGCTCCACGATCAGCGTATTGGCGTTGGAGATGTCGATGCCCGACTCCACGATCGTCGTGGAGACCAGCACATCGAACCTCTTCTCCCAGAAATCCACCACCACCTTCTCCAGCACCGCCTCCGACATCTGCCCGTGCGCCGTGGCGATCCGCGCCTCCGGAACGATCTGCCGCAGCCGCGCCGCCGCCCGGTCGATCGACTCCACCCGGTTGTGGATGTAGAACACCTGGCCCTCGCGCAGCAGCTCACGCCGGATCGCCGCACCGATCTGCCGCTCCTCGTACGGACCGACGAACGTCAGCACCGGATGCCGCTCCTCCGGCGGCGTGGTGATCGTCGACATCTCCCGGATACCCGTGACCGCCATCTCCAGCGTCCGCGGAATCGGCGTCGCCGACATCGTCAGCACATCCACGTTCGCCCGCAGCTTCTTCAGCTGCTCCTTGTGCTCCACACCGAAACGCTGCTCCTCGTCGACGATCACCAGACCCAGGTCCTTGAACCTCGTCTCCGACGAGAACAGCCGGTGCGTGCCGATCACCACGTCCACCGAACCGTCCCGCAGCCCCTCGATGACCGCCTTCGCCTCCACGTCCGACTGGAACCGCGACAGCGCCCGCACCTTCACCGGGAACTGCGCGTACCGCTCCGAGAACGTCCCGAAATGCTGCTGCACCAGCAACGTCGTCGGCACCAGAACGGCCACCTGCTTACCGTCCTGCACCGCCTTGAACGCCGCCCGCACCGCGATCTCCGTCTTGCCGTAACCCACGTCGCCGCAGATCAGCCGGTCCATCGGAACCGACTTCTCCATGTCCTCCTTCACCTCGGCGATCGTGGTCAGCTGATCGGGCGTCTCCATGTACGGAAACGCGTCCTCCAGCTCCCGCTGCCACGGGGAATCCGCACCGAACGCGTGCCCCGGAGCCGCCATCCGCGCCGAATACAGCCTGATCAGATCCGCGGCGATCTCCTTGACCGCCTTCTTCGCCCGCGCCTTCGTCTTCGTCCAGTCCGCACCCCCCAACCGGTGCAGCGACGGCTGCTCACCACCCACGTACTTGGTGATCTGCTCCAACTGGTCCGTCGGCACGAACAGCCGGTCCCCCGGCTGCCCACGCTTCGCCGGCGCGTACTCCACCAGCAGATACTCGCGCGTCGCCCCCTGCACCGTACGCTGCACCATCTCCACGTACCGGCCCACACCGTGCTGCTCGTGCACGATGTAGTCGCCCGGCCGCAGCGTCAGCGGATCGATCGTCTTGCGCCGCCGCGCCGGCATCCGCCCCAGATCCCGGCTCGCCGCCCTCTGACCCGACAGATCCGTCTCCGTCAGCACCACCAGCCGCAGACCCGGATCGACGAAACCGCTCTCCAGCGTCCCGCACGAGACATGCACCACCGACGGGGCGACCTCCCCCAGCTCCGGCACCAGCCGCGCCGCGATCCCCTCGCCCCCCAGCACCTCCACCGTGCGCGCCGCCGGACCCTGCCCCTCGGTCAGGAACACACACCGCCAGCCGTCCGCCAGCCACCCCTTGGTGTCCGCCAGCGCCCGCGCCGTGTCCCCCCGATAACTCTCCGGAGCCCGCATCCCCAGCGTCAGCGAATCCGACCCCGCGCCCCCGGCATCCGCCGCCCCCATGGCGAACGGACTCACCGACCACCACGGCATCCCCAGCTCACGCGCCCGCTCCCGCACATCCGCGACCCCCCACAGCGACGCCGCGCCCACATCGATCGGCGCCCGCCCCCCACCGGCGGAAGCCACCCACGACGCCCGCAGGAACTCCTGGCTGGTCGCCACCAGATCCGCCGCCCGCGTACGCACCCGCTCCGGATCGCACACCACCACCATGCTCCCCGCCGGCATCACGTCCAGCAGCAACTCCATGTCGTCCACCAGCACCGGCGCCAGGGACTCCATCCCCTCCACCGCGATGCCCTCGGCGATCCTCCCCAGCAACTCGCCCAGCTCCGGATGCGCCTCGGCCAGCTCCGCCGCCCGTGCCCGCACCTGATCCGTCAGCAGCAGCTCACGGCACGGCGGCGCCCACAACCCGTGCTCCGCCACCTCCAGCGACCGCTGATCGGCCACCTTGAAGTAACGGATCTCCTCGACCTCGTCCCCCCAGAACTCCACCCGCAGCGGATGCTCCTCCGTCGGCGGGAACACATCCAGAATCCCGCCCCGGACCGCGAACTCACCCCGCTTCTCCACCAGCTCCACCCGCGCGTACGCCGCCGCCCCCAGCGCGTCCACCACCGAGTCCAGCTCCACCTGCTGCCCCGTACGCAGCCCCACCGGCTCCAGATCCCCCAGACCCCTCACCTGTGGCTGCAGCACCGACCGCACCGGAGCCACCACCACACTCACCGGCCCCGCCGACGGATCGTCCGCACTCGGATGCGCCAGCCTGCGCAGCACCGCCAGCCTGCGCCCCACCGTGTCCGACCGCGGCGAGAGCCGCTCATGCGGCAGCGTCTCCCACGCCGGATACTCCACCACCGCGTTCTCCCGGCCGGACGGCATCAACGACCGCAGCGCCGACGCCAGATCCTCCGCCTCACGCCCCGTCGCCGTCACCGCCAGCACCGGCCGCCCCGACGACCGCGCCAGCGCCGCCACCGCGAACGGCCGCGCGGCCGGCGGACCCACCAGATCCACCTCGCGCCGACGGCCGTCGGCAGCGGCCCGCACCGCCTCCGCCAGCGCCGGATCCACCACGACCGCATCAAGAAGACCGGTGAGACTCATCGAGACGTTCCATCCCAGAGGCTGGACAACAAAGGCGACCGCACCGGCGCCCGGACAACACCGACAACCCGACACGCCGAGCGGGCCGGGGGTTCCAGCCTACGACGACCACACCCCCGCCCGCACAGCACAGCGGCCCGGCCCCGGCAGGCGCACACCGCACCCACCGCGACCGGGCCGCACCACGGGGCACGGGGCCCGCAAACCCCACGGGCCCCGCGGACTACTCCGTGGCGATCGCGTTCAGCACGTTCATCCGGCCCGCCCGGAAAGCCGGCACCAAAGCGGCCACCAGACCCACCACCGCGGCACCGAAGAACACCACCGCGATCGTCGGCCACGGCACCTCGAGCACCTTCAGCCCCTCCAGCGCCAGCAACCGCTGCGCCGCCACACCCCAGCCCAGACCCAGCCCCAGACCCAGCAGCGCACCGAACAACGCGATCACCACCGACTCCAGCCGGATCATCCGCCGCAACTGCCGCCGCGACAGACCGATCGCCCGCATCAGACCGATCTCACGCGTCCGCTCCACCACCGACAGCGCCAGCGTGTTCACCACACCCAGCACCGCCACCACGATCGCCAGCGCCAGCAGCCCGTAGACCATGTTGAGCAACTGCCCCACCTGGTCCTCCAGCAGCTCCTTGTAATCCGCCTGATTACGGACCTGATACTGCGGGAACGGCTCCAGCTCCCCCTTCAGAGCCGCATACGCCGCATCCTCCTGCCCCTCCTCCGCCTTCGCGAACAACATCATGTTCAACGGCATCCGGTCCTCGGGCACATACCGCCGCGCCGTCGCGACACTCAGATACATCGCGCCCTGATCCACACTCGTGTCCGACGCCGTGACCGCCCGCACCGTCAGCTCCGCCGTGCCACCGGCCGCGAAATCCACCTCGACCCGGTCACCGACCTCCACCCCGTGCGCCTTCGCGAAGTCCTCCGGCACCGACATCGAATCCCGCTCGTACGCCGCCGGCAGCTCACCCGCCACCGTCTCCACCCGCAGATCCCCGGCATACGTCGGAGAGGCCGCCGTCACCGACTCCCTCACCGTCTCGCCGTCCGGCCCCGTCAGCCGCGCCTCCAGCCACCGGTACTCGGTGACATGCTCCACACCCTCCGTGGCACGCACCCGCTCCACGACCTCCGGCACCACCGGCTGCCTCGCACCCGACTGCAGGATGAAGTCCGCACCCACCGAACGGTCCAGCTCATCACCGGCCGACGCCACCAGGGACGCGCCCACCACCGACAACGACGACACCAGCGCCAGCCCGATCATCAGCGCCGCACCCGTCGCCCCCGTACGACGCGGATTGCGCAGCGCGTTGCGCTCCGCCATCCGCCCCACCGGACCGAACACCCGCAGCACCACCGCGCCCAGCGCCCGCACCACACCACCCGCCAGCAGCGGACCGATCAGCACGAAACCCACCAGCGTCAGCAGCACGCCCACGGCCAGGAACAACGACCCGCCCGCGGCATCCTCCGACCCCGCCGCCACCACCAGCGCACCCGCACCGGCCAGCGTCAGCACCAGACCCACACCCGAACGGACCCGGCCCACCCGGCTCCCCGCCGCCGGCAGACCGTCGTCCCGCAACGCCGCCATCGGCGACACCCGGCCCGCACGCCGCGCCGGAAGATACGCCGCCAGCACCGTCACCACGACACCCAGCACCACACCGACCACCGGCGTGACCCACCGCAGCGTCAGATCATCGGTGCTCAGATTCATCCCCACCAGGCCCATGAGCTCCATCAGCCCCACGGCCAGACCCACACCGGCGGCCACACCCACCACCGAGCCCAGCACACCCAGCAGCACGGCCTCCACCAGCACCGAACGGTTCACCTGCCGACGACTCGAACCGATCGCCCGCATCAGACCGATCTCACGCGTCCGCTGCGCCACCAGCATCGAGAACGTGTTCACGATCAGGAACACACCCACCAGCAACGCGATCCCCGCGAAACCCAGCAGCGCGTACTTGATCACATCGAGGAACGAACCGATCTCGTCCTGGCCCTCGGCCTTGTACTCCTCCTGCGTCCGGACCCTGTACTCACCCGAACCCAGCTCCGCGACGACACGCTCCTTCAGCTCCTCGTCGCTCACACCCCCGGCCGCCGTCACATACACATCCGTGTAGGCGTCCGAATCCCCCAGCAGCCTCTCCTGCACCGTGCCGGTGTCGAAGTACACCACCGTCGCACCCGGATTCGTCGACCTGAACGCCGCCACACCCACGATCTCGGACCGGAAGTCACCCATCGCCGAAATCGTCCGCAGCTCCTCCCCCAGCTCCAGACCGTGCTTGCCGGCCGTGTCCGCGTCGACCATCACCTCGCCCGGACCACGCGGCAGCCGCCCCTCGGCGATCTCCATCGCCCTCTCGTCGATGGAAGTCCAGTTGCTCGCGATCGTCGGCGCCCCCGTCAACGACCCCAGGTTCTCGTTGTCGGCGTTCACCACCGTCACACCCGTGCTGAACGCACCGCCCGAGACCGAGGAAACCCCCTCGACCCCCCGGAGATCCTCCACCAGCGAACCCGGCACCGTCGCCGGCCGCCCCGTCGCCGGAGCCTCGCCACTGCCAGCGTCCTTCGACGAAACCGTCACATCGGCGGCCGTCTGCTCGAACAGACGGTCGAACGTCGTGTTCATCGTGTCCGTGAACACCAGCGTCCCGCACACGAACGCCACCGACAGCACCACCGCGACACCGCTCAGCAGCATCCGGCCCTTGTGCGCCACGAAATTCCGCAGCGAAGTCCTCAGAACGGTCATGACACCCGCCCGAACGTGTCGAACGCCTTCATCCGGTCCAGCACGGCCTCCGCCGACGGCCGCAGCATCTCGTCCACGATCCGGCCGTCGGCGAGGAAGACGACCCGGTCCGCGTACGAGGCGGCCACCGGGTCGTGCGTCACCATGACCACGGTCTGACCCAGCTCCCGCACCGATTCGCGCAGG
>NZ_JBXUOY010000147.1:0-13056 GCF_057196705.1 Streptomyces sp. ATLC9
GCTGGCGCCAGCCGAAGCTCTGGGCCGCGACCCGGCCGCGGGCGCCCTCCGCGCCGAGCACGGCCGCGGCCAGCAGGCCGAGGCCGTGGACGAGGGTGGCGGGTCCGGCCCAGCCGGAGTCGCCGGTGAGCGCGGCGAAGAGCAGGCCGGTCAGGGCGGTGGTCCAGGCGGCCAGGATCGCGGTGCGCCGCTCGGAGCGCAGCAGCGCGGCGAGGGCGGCGAGCACCACCCCGGCGAAGAGCATCCCGCCCACCGTCCCGGGCCCGCCGGGGTCGAGGGTCAGCAGGCCGGTGGCGGTGGCGCTGCCCTCGCCGTACGGCAGTCCCGCCTCGCGCAGGAAGGCCGAGGGGTCGGTGAGCAGTCCCACCGACCACGGTGCCAGGATCGCCATCGGCACCGCCAGCAGCACGGCGGCGCGGACCGCGTACGCCCCGGTGTGGGCGCGCTGCCGCACCCGCAGGGCCACCACGGCCAGCGTGAGCACGGCGGCGACCGGCCAGACGACGGGAGTGAAGGCGGTGGTGAGGGTGAGCAGCAGCGCCAGGGCCCACACGGGGCGCCAGCCGGGCCGGCCGTCCCCGGTCTGCCGCAGCCCCGAGGCCGCCACGGCGGCCCGGGCCATCAGCGGCAGGACGATCGCGAGCACGGCGGTGCCGAGCCGGCCGCCGGCCAGGGCGCCGGTGACGGCGGGCAGGAAGGCGTAGGCGACCGCGCCCCAGGCGCGCAGCAGCCGGGAGCCGACCAGCGGCCGGGAGGCGAAGTAGGCGGTGAGCCCGGCCAGCGGCACCGAACAGACCAGCAGCAGGGTGAGGGTGAACCCGGTGCTGCCGAGGAAGACGGTGGCGAGGGTGGCGAGGACCGCCAGGTACGGCGGTGCGGACTCGGCGACGCCGGTGCCGACCGGCTGCCAGACCTCCAGGTGGCGCGACCACAGGTCGGCGGCGGAGCCGGGCGCGGGCAGCAGCGCGCCGCCCGCCAGCGCCCCGCCCGCCAGCAGGTCGCGGCAGGCGGCCAGGGAGGCGAGGAGGAGCACGGCGAAGAGCACGGGCCCCGGCTTGCGGGCGATCCGCTTCAGCCGGGCGAACTGCTCGACCTCCAGGAAGTCGGCGTCGTCGTCGCCGGGCCCGGTCTCGACGGCGCCGTGCCGCGCGCCGGAGGAGGCGTCGGGATCGGAGCGCCGGGCGAGGCTGCCCGCCACCTGCTCGACGGTGGCGCGTACGGTCGCGCCCGGAGGCGGGAAGAGGGGGCGCAGCTCCGAGTGCGCGACCGCGGGTCTGCCGCGTCTGCGCCGGGCGGCGAGGATGCGCTCGGGGCGCAGGAGGGTGCCCATGAGCCCCCTGAACTCGTCGAGCGCCTGCCCGGGCACCTTGCCGACCAGGTAGGCGAGCATCCTCAACAGGGTGCCGACGGCCAGCCGCAGCATGACCCAGGGCAGCTTCTTCCCCGGGGTGTTGGCGAGCAGCGTGTAGACCGCGCCAGCCTTGTCCACGCGGTGCGGATCGGCGACCGAGCGCCCGGCGCAGTCGATGGGCCGTCTCTCCCGGGAGGACGCCTCGGCGTGCCGGACGACGGCGTCGGGCGCGACGAGCACCCGGTGCCCGGCGGCCTGGGCCCGCCAGCACAGGTCCACGTCGTCGCGCATCAGCGGCAGGTAGCGGTCGAAGCCGCCGAGCCGCTCGAAGACATCACGCCGTATGAGCATGCCGGCGGTGGAGACGGACAGCACCTGCCGCACCTGGTCGTACTGGCCCTGGTCCTGCTCCCGGCGGTCCAGGCCGGTCCAGCGGCGGCCGCTGTCGGCGATGGAGACGCCGACCTCCAGCAACTGCCGGCGGTTGTACCAGCTGCGCAGCTTGGGGCCGACGACGGCGGCCGTCTCGTCGGCGTCGGCGACGCGGAGCAGCTCGGCGAGGGCGTCCGGCGCGGGCGCGCAGTCGTCGTGCAGCAGCCACAGCCACCGGACGGGTTCGCCGTGGGGCAGTTCGGGCATGTCGTAGGCGTCGTCGCGCCAGGTCCGGGTGACCGGGTCCCAGCCGCTGGGCCGCCTCAGGTAGGGCAGGTCGTCGGGGCCGAGGACGGGCGCGGTGCGGGCCGCCTCGCCGACCGCCGCGCCGAAGCCGGTGCGGCGGGCGAGGTGCAGTACGCGGTCGGGGCCGATCGCCTCGGCGACCAGGCGCGCGGAGTCGTCGGCGCTGCCGGTGTCGGCGGCGATCACGTCCTGCACCGGCCGCTCCTGGCCGGTGATCCCGGCCAGGACATCGGGCAGCCAGCGCTCGCCGTCGTGGGAGACGAGCACGGCGGTGACGACGTGCCTGGGGAACTCCGGCGGCCCGCCGGGGTCGGCCTCGGGCCGTGGGGAGGCGAACGCTGCTGTGGCCGCCTCGTACTGGGCCGCCGGGTGGCTGTGCACGGACATCGGGGTAGGGGCCCTCCGGCCGGGGTCCGGGGGTCGCCCCCCGGAAGGCTGCTGCGTCGGACTGCTGGAAGTGTGCTGGACGCGGGTGCCGTGCGCTCGGCGGCCGCGTCGTGGACGGCTCCCCACACTAATGGCTGGACGCGTCCCGGCGTCCGGGGTCCCGGATACCGGTCGTCCGCGCAGCGGTCCGCCCCCGCGCGGTGCGCGGGGGCGGACCGGGTGCTCTGTGGTCCGTGCGGTGTCCTGCTGCCGTTTCGTCCGCCGGCCCTTCTGCCGCTTCGTCAGGCGGCCGCACGGCCGGGACGTCGTACGGACGGTCGCCGGGAGGGCGGGGACGGGCGGTGCCGGCCCGTCAGACGGCCGCCTTCTTCAGGCGGCGGCGCTCACGTTCCGACAGGCCGCCCCAGATGCCGAAGCGCTCGTCGTTGGCGAGGGCGTACTCGAGGCACTCGGAGCGGACCTCGCAGGCGAGGCAGACCTTCTTGGCCTCTCTGGTGGAACCGCCCTTCTCCGGGAAGAAGGACTCGGGGTCGGTCTGGGCGCACAAAGCGCGCTCCTGCCAGCCGAGTTCCTCATCCGCCTCTTCGACCAGCAGTTGTTCGAACAGCTCGGTCATGCGCGCCCCTCGTCTGTCTTTACGTCCCCGTGATGCTGTCGTTATCGATCCCGGCCGAACGACACGAGTGAAATTACAAGTGTGTACATCCACGCGAGTCAAGCCGGGATCTGCTATTGGGCCCGTTATTCACTCTGCGGAACCAAGCTCTTGCGTTAAGTGTTTAAATCATCACAAACCATGACAGGCGGATCGGACATCTCGCCCAACCGAACCTCCCGCCCGGGAGGACACACCCGAACCCGGCCGCGTTGCCCTCCGCGCTCCCCAAGCGATCCCGATCACACTCTGATCACAGATCCGCAACGGCGTTTGTGCGTGCGGACGTTGCGCCACTTGTCCGCTCCCGGCGCGCATAAACCTTTCGCCGACCCCGGTGACCGGAAGTGGTGAAACACGCCTGTCAAACGAGCCGTCCGGCTGACGGCCGGTTGACAGCGAGACGAAGTACCCGTTCTCCTTGGTCTCATGCTCGCGACCCGCTCGTTCAGCCCGGCCCGCCACCGCGGGGCCCTTCGCGCTGCCCGGGTCCGCTGTCGCTGTTGCCGTCGCTGAGGTCCTGGGCCGAGGTTTTGAGGTCCCCCGGGCTCTGACGGTCCCCCAGGCTCCGAGCCCTTCCGGGCTCCGGCGTTCCCGAGGCGCACCGAGTCGCCGGGACGGCCGGGACGGCCGGGACCGCCGGCGGCCGGTGACGCGGAAGCACCCCTCCGCCCCGGTCACCCGCCTTCCGCCTCGCCCGTCTCCCTCACCGGCCCCGGGCCTCCCCCGGGCTCCGCCCCTCCCCGCTCCGACCGCGCCCCAGAGGAACCCTCCACCGTGAACAGCGATGTCGAGATCGCCGGCGACCCGCTCGCCGTCCCCCACCTCCTGCCGCCCGTCCCCGCACACCCCTCCACCGTCGCCGGTTTCGCCGGCCTGGCCCGTACGATCACCGCCGACCGCGCCTCATGGGCCCCGCTCGTCCGGTACGACGCCGCCACCCGCTGGTACCACCGGCTGCGCACCGGTCCCGGCTACGAGGTCTGGCTGCTGAGCTGGGTGCCGGGCCAGGGCAGCGGACCGCACGGCCACGGCCCCTCCTCCGGAGTCCTCACCGTCCTGGACGGCGAACTGACCGAGCGGACCGCGTGCGGGGAGCGCACGCTGGGCGCCGGCGCGCAGCGGGTCTTCGCGCCCGGCTACGTCCACGAGGTCGTCAACGACGCCCTCGAGCCCGCCGTCAGCCTGCACGTGTACTTCCCCGGCCTCACCGAGATGCCGGTGCACTCCCCGCACGCCGTCTCGTGCGCCCCGGCGGAGCGGGGCGCGGACGCGTCCCGCAGCCCGCTGCCGGGCTGACGCCCCGTCTCTGCGGGGCGGCTCCGGGCTGAGAGACTGTCCGTATGCAGCGCATTGTGGTTCTGGCCGGGGGCATCGGTGGTGCCCGCTTCCTGCGTGGACTGAGGGAGGCCGCACCCGACGCCGAGATCACGGTCGTCGGCAACACCGGCGACGACATCCACCTCTTCGGTCTCAAGGTCTGCCCGGACCTCGACACGGTGATGTACACCCTGGGGGGCGGCATCCACGAGGAGCAGGGCTGGGGCCGCGCGGACGAGACCTTCACCGTGAAGGAGGAACTGGCGGCGTACGGTGTCGGACCCGACTGGTTCGGGCTGGGCGACCGCGACTTCGCCACCCACATCGTCCGCACCCAGATGACCGGCGCCGGTTATCCGCTCAGCGCCGTCACCGAGGCACTGTGCGCGCGCTGGCGTCCGGGGGTGAGACTGCTGCCGATGACAGACGACCGGGTCGAGACCCATGTGGTGATCGAGGCCGAGGACGGCGGCCGCAAGGCCGTCCACTTCCAGGAGTACTGGGTGCGGCTGCGGGCGTCGGTGCCCGCGCAGGCGGTGATCCCGGTGGGCGCCGAGCAGGCCAAGCCGGCCCCGGGCGTGCTGGAGGCCCTCTCGGAGGCGGACGTGGTCCTCTTCCCGCCGTCCAATCCCGTGGTCAGCATCGGCACCATCCTGGCCGTGCCCGGCATCCGCGAGGCGATCGCCGACGCCGGGGTGCCGGTGGTGGGCCTGTCCCCCGTCATCGGGGGCGCCCCGGTGCGCGGGATGGCCGACAGGATGCTGGCCGCCATCGGTGTGGAGACCACGGCCGCGGCGGTGGCCGAGCACTACGGGTCCGGGCTGCTGGACGGCTGGCTGGTGGACACCGCGGACTCCGGCGCCGTGGCCGGAGTCGAGGCGGCGGGCATCCGCTGCCGGGCCGTTCCGCTGCTGATGACGGATGTCGGGGCCACCGCCCGGATGGCGCGCGAGGCGCTCGGTCTCGCCGAGGAGGTGCGGGTGTGACCGGCGCGGACGCGCTCCCGGCGTACCGGGTGTGGGCGCTGCCCGGGATGCCCGAGGTGCGGCCCGGCGACGACCTGGTGAAGCTGATCGCGGACGCGGCCACCGCCCCGGGCCTGCCCGGCCTGGCCGACGGCGACGTGCTGGTGGTGACGTCGAAGATCGTCAGCAAGGCCGAGGGGCGGGTCGTCGAGGCCGCCGACCGGGAGGCCGCGATCGACGCCGAGACCGTGCGGGTGGTCGCCCGGCGCGGGCCCGCGCGGATCGTCGAGAGCCGGCACGGCTTCGTGATGGCGGCTGCCGGGGTGGACGCCTCCAACACCCCCGCCGGGACGGTGCTGCTGCTGCCCGAGGACCCGGACGCCTCCGCGCGCCGGATCCGCGAGGGCCTGCGGGACCTGCTGGGCGTGACGGTCGGGATCGTGGTCACCGACACCTTCGGGCGGCCGTGGCGCGTGGGTCAGACCGATGTCGCGATCGGCGCCGCCGGTGTCCGGGTCCTCGAGGACCTGCGCGGCGGCACCGACATGTACGGCAACCCGCTGGGTGTGACGGTCACGGCCGTCGGCGACGAACTGGCCGGGGCCGGGGAGCTGGTGAAGGGCAAGGCCGACGGGCTGCCGGTCGCGGTGGTGCGGGGCCTGCCGCAGCACGTGCTGTGGGACTCCCCCGAGGAGGAGAGCGGGGAGACCGGGGCGCGGGCACTGGTCCGCGCGGCGGCCGACGACATGTTCCGCCTGGGTGTGTCCGAGGCCGTACGCGAGGCGGTGACGCTGCGGCGCACCGTGCGGGAGTTCACCGGCGAGCCGGTGGACGGCGCGGCGGTGCGGCGGGCGGTGGCCGCGGCGGTCACGGCCCCGGCGCCGCACCACACGGCGCCGTGGCGCTTCGTCCTGCTGGAGTCGGCCGCCTCGCGCACCCGGCTGCTGGACGCCATGCGGGAGGCGTGGATCGCCGATCTGCGCGCCGACGGGAAGAACGAGGAGAGCGTCGCGAAGCGGATCCGGCGCGGGGAGGTACTGCGGAACGCGCCGTACCTGGTGGTGCCCTGCCTGGTGACCGAGGGTGCGCACGACTACCCGGACGCGCGGCGCTCGGCCGCCGAGCGGGAGATGTTCGTGGTCGCGGCCGGGGCCGGGGTGCAGAATCTGCTGGTCGCCCTGGCGGGCGAGGGACTGGGGTCGGCATGGGTGTCGTCCACCATGTTCTGCCGCGGCGTGGTGCGCGAGGCGCTGGACCTGCCCGGCGACTGGGACCCGATGGGCGCGGTGGCCGTGGGCCGGGCCGCCGTCCCTCCGAAGGCGCGCCCGCCGCGGCCGGCGGAGGACTTCACCGTCGTCCGGTGACGCGCGGTGCCGAACGGGGTCGAGGGCACGGCCGGGGGCACGGGGACGGAAGCGGTCACAGGCGTGCGATGTCGCCGCGCGGGAAGCGCGGCGCACGGCGGGGCGGGGTGCGGCCGGTGGCCAGGATCAGCCGTGTGGCGCGGTGGCGCTGGCCCGCGTAGGGGGCGAGCAGTTCCAGCATCCGCGCGTCGTCACCGCCGCGAGCGCCGGTGAGGGCGTGGACCACGATCCCCGGCAGGTGCAGGTCGCCGACCGTCACGGCGTCCGCCGCCCCGCTGACGCGCTGGAGGGTCTCGGCCGCCGTCCACGGGCCGATGCCGGGGATCGCCGTCAGACGGGTCACCGCCGCGACCGGGTCCATGCGCGCGGCCTCCTCCATGCGCCGGGCGCGCGCCACCGCGCGCAGGATCGCCGAGGAGCGCTTGTTGTCCACCCCGGCCCGGTGCCACTCCCAGGAGGGGATCAGCGCCCAGGCGCGCGGCCCGGGCATCACGTACATGTGCTCCGGCAGCCGGCCGGCGGGGCCCGGCGCGGGCTCTCCGTAGCGGCGCAGCAGCAGCCGCCAGGCGCGGTACGCCTCGTCCGTGGTGACCTTCTGCTCCAGGACCGAGGGGATCAGCGACTCCAGCACCAGCCCGGTGCGTACCAGCCGCAGTCCGGGGTGACGGCGGTGCGCCTCGGCCACGAGCCGGTGGCGGGGGACGAGGGCCGACGGGTCGTCGTCCGCGCCGAGCAGCGCCGGAAGGCGGTCGAGGATCCACTCGGCGCCCGGCCCCCACGCCTCGGCCACCACCTCGCCCGCGCCCGCGTCCGGTGCGACGCGCAGCGTGGCCGGGCCCAGGGGGGTGCGGGTGGCCCGCCAGACCGCGCCGCCGGCCGCCCGGTAGGCGGGGTCGTACGGGCCTCGTTGGAGCACCCGCAGGTTACGGCGCAGATCGTGGGGCCCGAACGGCTGCGGCGGAGCCCAGCGGCGCACGGCGGGGGCGGAGTCGGGTTCGGTCACGGTTCGGCGTTCCGGGTCAGCGGTCGGAGGAGAAGCGGACCGAGCCCGCCTCCAGCCGGGCGCCGCACCAGATCCGGATGCCGTCGCGCAGCTCGTTGTCCTCGCCGACGACCGCGCCGTCCCCGATGACCGCGCCCTCCAACACCGTACGCGCCCCTATGCGCGCCCCCGCACCGACGAGCGAGTCGCACACGACGGCACCCGGCCCGACGACCGCGCCGTCCAGCACCGTGCTGCCGTGCACCCGGGCCCCCTCCGCGATCACCGCGCCCGCGCCGACCGCCGTACCGCCGGTCAGCTTGGCGCCGGGGGCCACCTCCGCGCCGTCCAGTACCAGCCGCTCACCACGGCGGCCGGGCACGGCCGGGGAGGGGGCGTGACCGAGGACCAGGTCGGCCGAGCCGCGGACGAATGCCTGCGGGGTGCCCAGGTCGAGCCAGTAGGTGGAGTCGACCATGCCCTGCAGGTGGGCGCCTTCGGCGAGCAGCCCGGGGAAGGTCTCGCGCTCGACGGAGACCGGACGTCCGGCGGGGATGGCGTCGATCACGGACCGGCCGAAGACGTACGCGCCCGCGTTGATCTGGTCGGTGACGATCTCCTCGGGGGTCTGCGGCTTCTCCAGGAAGGCGGTGACCCTGCCGTCGGCGTCGGTGGGGACCAGGCCGAAGGCGCGCGGGTCCGCGACCTTCGTCAGATGGAGGGAGACGTCGGCGCCGGAGGAGGTGTGGGTCTCCACCAGGGCGCGGATGTCGAGGCCGGTGAGGATGTCGCCGTTGAAGACCAGCACCGGATCGCCGGGGCCGCAGTGGAGCCGGGAGGCGACGTTGCGGATGGCCCCGCCGGTGCCCAGTGGCTCCTCCTCGGTGACGTACTCCAGATGGAGTCCCAGGTCCGAGCCGTCTCCGAAGTACGGCTCGAAGACCTCGGCGAGGTAGGAGGTGGCGAGCACGACGTGCTCGACACCGGCCGCGCGGGCACGGGCCAACTGGTGGGTGAGGAAGGGGACTCCCGCCGCCGGGACCATGGGTTTGGGGGTGTGGACCGTCAGCGGCCGCAGCCGGGTTCCCCTGCCCCCGACGAGGAGGATCGCTTCTGTCACCGGTCTTCTCTGCTTCCTGCTGGGGACCGTGCCTGGTGGCCGGGTCAGTGTAGGCGGCCCGGTCGGCACGGTCCCCGGCGCGGCGGCGCGGTCCCGGCGCTACCTGCCCTGCAGCCGTGCCGCGGTGGCCCGGATGGTGCCCAGCCTGGAGTAGAGCCGGTCGCCCGGGCAGCCGGTGACATAGCCGTCCCGGTGCCCGGAGACGGTACGGAGCCCGACCGTTGTGCCCTTGGGGTACTTGCCGCCGCCGGACGTCATGGCGGCGGTGCCGCGCGGGTCGACGCCGTGCAGGCCCAGTTTCCAGGCGACGAGCTTGGAGACGGCGTTCACCGCGGCCGTGGAGGGGTTGGTGCTGTTGTACGAACCGAGGACGGCGATGCCGGTGCTGTCGTGGTTGAAGCCGTAGGTGTGGGCGCCCATCACCGGGTTGGCCACGCCGCCGGCGCGGCCCTCGTAGATCTTCCCGCACTTGTCGACGAAGAAGTTGTAGCCGACGTCCCGCCAGCCGTTGCTCTGGACGTGGTAGCGGTAGATGCCCCGGATGATGGCGGCGGACTGGCCGCACGAGTAGTCGTTGCTCATCGCCGTGTGGTGGACGAAGGCCACCTTGGCCGTCCTGGTGTAGAGGAACGGTCCGCGCAGCCGCTCGTCGGCCCCCCAACCCCTGCGGGTGACGATGCCGGGCCGGGGGCCGACGGGGGCTTCGGCCCCGGCCCCCGACTGCCCGCTCTGTTCGTCCTGCTCTGCCTGCTCGTCCTGTTCTGCCTGCTCGGTCCGGCCGGGGGCTCGCACCGCGAGCAGGTCCTCACCGGTCTCCCGCCGGTCCAGGGCCGGGATCTCCAGAGCTCCGGCCGGAGCGAGCGCGGAGTTCGCCTCGCCCGCGGGATCTTCCTCACCGGACCCGGCGGGAGGGTCGTCGCCGGGGTGGACCAGGTCCAGGCGCAGTCCCTCCGGCAGCCGGTGCACCCCGGAAGCGCCCTCCTCCGGCAGGACCCGGGCCTGTACGCCGTTGGAGTCACCGACCCACAGCGGTGCCGTGGCTCCGCGTACCTCGTCCTCGCGGGACTCGGCCGATTCGGGGTCGGGCCGGTCCGCGTGGGTCTCCAGATCCCGCCAGGACGACCATTCGCCGGTGGCGGTGGACTTGGTGCGCACCTGGATCCGGCCGTGCGGTTCCTCCTCCGGGTCGTCCCAGACCACGCCGAGCAGCGCGAAGGGCTCGACCTCTCGGGCCGGAAGACCGAGGGACACCGACTCGGGCGAGCCGGGCGGGGTGGTCGTGGGCGGCGGGGTCAGGGGCACGAGCGGCAGCGACTGGGTGCTGCCCGGCAGCCGGGGCGCCGCCACGGACCCGGAAGCGGGCGCGGGGGCCGCGGAGACGCTGTTCGCCAGGCCGCCGGGCACGGTCAGCGGCAGCGGGGCGGCCGGCGCGCACGCGACGCCGATCGATGACGCAATGAATGCACGCATAAATCTGATATTGGACACAGGGGATACCGGTGTCTAACGGGGAGCTGACGCCCGGTCGCCCTGAGTCGCCCTCACCGGGTACCGCGGGCGCCCCCGTTCCGGCGCCTCACGGCGGTGGCCCGCGTACCCTGGCGCCGATGAACACTACCGATCGCACCCCTGCCGACCTGCTGCGATCCGCGCTCACCGCGGACGCCGCCCGCCCGCTGGTGACCTTCTACGACGACGCCACCGGCGAGCGCGTCGAACTCTCCGCCGCCACCCTCGCCAATTGGGTGGCGAAGACCGCCAACCTCCTGCAGGGCGAGCTGTCCGCCGAGCCCGGCGACCGGCTCGCTCTGCTGCTGCCCGCCCACTGGCAGACCGCGGTCTGGCTGCTGGCCTGCTCCTCCACCGGAGTCGTCGCCGAACTGCCCGCCGGCGCCGCGGGCACGGCCGGAACGGACTCGGCCTCCTCCCTCGCCGCGTCCGCCGACCTCGTCGTCAGCGGCCCGGACACCCTGGAGGCGGCCCGCGCCTGCACCGGCGAGCGCATCGCGCTCAGCCTGCGCCCCCTGGGCGGCCGCTTCCCCCGGCCGCCCGAGGGCTTCACCGACTACGCCGTCGAGGTGCCGGGCCAGGGCGACCACTTCGCCCCCTTCTCCCCCGTCGACCCGGACGCGCCCGCACTGGTCGTCGGCGGCGAGGAGCTGACCGGGGCGCAGGTCGTCGAACGCGCCCGCGCCGACGCCGGGGCGCGCGGACTCGGCCCCGGCTCACGCCTGCTGTCGGGACTGCCGTACGGCACCTGGGAGGGGCTGTCCGCAGGCCTGTTCGCCCCGCTGGCCGCCGGGGGCTCGGTCGTGCTCTGCCGCCATCCGGACCGCCTGGACGCAACGAGACTGGAGGAGCGCGGGCGGAGCGAGCGCATCACCCACACGGCCGACTGACCCCACCGCCGGGCGGTCCCGGCACCCGCCCCACAACCGAACACATCCCCGCCGTCTCCGGTCACGCGGAGGTTTTCTCCCGCCTCCGGTACAACCACCGGCCCCTCCCGTGTGTCTGTACAGAAGACCGGCGACCGCACGGCTGTGCGCGCAATCGCCGCCGACCGCTGAGGGATGAACACTTACGTGACCGAACCCGAGGACGCGCAGCAGAACGGCCTCCCCCACTCATCGCCCCGGCCACGCCGCCGGTGGCTGCGCCGGGCCGCGCTGGGCGCGTCGCTCGCCGTACTCGCGGCGGGCGGCGTGGCCTGGTTCCTCTACGACAGACTCGACGGCAACATCCGCACCGACACGGAGGCCGTCGAGCAGTTGCGGCGCTTCGACCGGGATCGCCCCGCCGCGGTCGTGCACGAGGCGAAGAACATCCTGCTCATCGGCTCCGACGACCGCAGCGGCGACAACGGCAGGTACGGGCGGGACAGCGGCACCCAGCGCTCCGACACCACGATCCTGCTCCACCTGTCCGCCGACCGCTCCAGCGCCACCGGGGTGTCCGTACCGCGTGACCTGATGGTGGACATACCCGAGTGCCCCGGGCCTGACGGCACGTCCTCCGGGCCACTGTTCGCGCAGTTCAACTGGGCCTACGAGATGGGCGGGGCGGCCTGCACGATCCGCACCGTGGAGAACCTGACCGGGATCCGCGTGGACCACCACCTGGTCGTGGACTTCACCGGCTTCGAGAAGCTGGTGGACGCGGTCGGCGGCGTCGAGGTGTGCCTGGCCGAGCCCGTGGACGACCCCGAGGCGCACCTCGTCCTGGATGCCGGGCCCCAGCGGCTCGACGGCGAGCAGGCCCTCGGCTACGTACGCGCCCGCAAGGGCATCGGCGACGGCAGCGACACCCAGCGGATGGAGCGGCAGCAGGAGTTCCTGGCCACCATGCTGAGCCAGGTGCGCGACGACGGGCTCCTGACCGATCCGGCCGAGCTCTACCGGGTGCTGGACGCGGTGACGTCGTCGCTCACGGCCGATCCCGGGCTGGACTCCCTGCCCGAGCTGTACGACCTGATCAGCGGCGTCCGCGGCATACCCGAGGATCAGGTGCGGTTCATGACCGCGCCCCGGCGGCCGTACACCTACAACCCCAACCGCGACGAGCTGGTGCAGCCGGACGCGGACCTGCTGTTCGAGGCGCTGCGCGAGGACCGGCCGGTGCCGGAGGAAGGGCGGCGCTCCTCCGGCTCCCCCTCCGCCGGACCGTCCGCCGGTGCCGGGGTCCCCGCGTCGGACACCGGGGGCCGGGCGCCGGGGCCGAACGGTTCGCCCACCGGCTCGCCGTCCGCCGGGAAGTCCGCCGACGGCACGGCGGGGAGCCTGTGCGGATGAGCGCGAATGCCTCGGAACGCGAGAGAAACAGCACAGAGCACCGCTCAGGGAATTGGAATGGAATGCCCGCTTCAGGAAGAAAGTAACCCGCCTGCGGGGGTGCTTGACACCGGGCTGCGGCAGATAGTGTGAGCAATCCGGTGCGCTCGCCCCCATGAACGCTGCGCACCGCTGGAGACCGACCGAGCGCCTTGATGCCTGACAGGGAAGGCGCTGCGTGGCACGACGGAGGACTCAGGCGACCGTGGACGCGCAAAACCGTGGGCGGGCGGGTGACATCGACCCCGCGGACCAGTGGGTGTTCGATCCGGAGACGGGCGACTACAAACTGCGACCGCCGGCCCCCGCTGCGCGACCGTCCCCCCCTCCCCGGCAGGCCCCGCCGGCCGGGGTGGGCGCACCCCGCGCCGCACGCCGGCAGGCCCCGCCGCACGGCGAGGTGC
>NZ_JBXUOY010000148.1:0-12944 GCF_057196705.1 Streptomyces sp. ATLC9
GGGGCCGGGGCGCGGACCCCCCGGGCCGCCCCCGACCGGCACCGGGTCAGGCGGGGCCCCCGCCGCCCCGGGGGGTGCGGGGGGGCCCACGGGCGTCCGGCGGCGGAAGGTGCGGGGCCGCTCACTCCTCGCCGGCGAGGGTGAGGGTGCGCAGCTTCCGCCCGGCGTACCAGGTGCCGGCGACGGTCACCACCGCCAGCAGCACCGCGGCGGCCGGCAGCCCGATGTCGGAGGCGATGCCCGTGCCGGGCGCGGTCTTCTCGGCCAGTGCCAGCGCCCACTGCTGGACGCTGAGGGTCCGGGCGCCGGGAACGAGGCTGCCGATGAGCGCCTCCCAGATCAGGGCGTAGACCAGGCCGAGGACGACGGCCTGCCGGCTGACCGTGCCCAGCAGCAGGAAGAGCGCGCTGTAGGCGACGGACGCGGCGACCGCCGCGACGGCGTAGGCGACGGCGATCTGCCGGCTGTTGCCGTTGAGGATGAACCCGGCGATCAGCATGGGGACGGCGGAGAACACCATGGTGACGCCGACGGCGACGGTCAGCTTGGTGAGGATGATCGTCGGCCGCTTCAGCGGCTTGGCCAGCAGGTAGACGATCGAGCCGTCGTCGATCTCCGGGCCGATCGCGCCGGTCCCGGCGACCACGCCGATCAGCGGCACCATGGTGGCCAGCGCGAAACCGCCGAGCACCTGGTCGGCGACGGCGTCGTCGGCGCCGACCAGCAGGCGGACCGCGATGGAGATCATGATCAGTACGGCGGGCAGGACGAACAGGATCAGCGCCCGGCGTCGGCCGAGCAGGGCCCGGTAGGTGAGCCGGGCGACCGTGGGGTCGTACATCGGTGTGTGGCTCCTTGGTTCTCAGGCGGTCTCGGGGTCTCGGCGGCCCGGTCGCTCTCAGGCCGTGACGAGGTAGGAGAAGACGCTCTCCAGGGACTCGTCCGAGGGCGAGACCGTGAGGAGCCGGATCCCGTGCTCGCGGGCGATGCGCGGGAGCTGCTCGGTGAAGCGCGTGAAGTCGATCGCCTGGACGCGCAGGGCGCGTTCGGACCAGTCGAGTTCGATGCCCGCCGTGCTGGGGTCGGCGATCAGGGCGGCGGCCAGCGCGCGGTCGTCGCTGGAGCGCACCAGGTAGCGGTGAGGGCGGTCGGTCATCAGCCGGCGGATGCGCCGGAAGTCGCCGGAGGCCGCGTGCCGCCCCGCGACGATCACCTCGATGTGGGAGGCGAGCTGCTCGACCTCCTCCAGGATGTGGGAGGAGAACAGCACCGTGCGGCCCTCGGCGCCCATCCGCCGCAGCAGTTCCATCAGCTGCATGCGCTGGCGCGGGTCCATGCCGTTGAACGGCTCGTCCAGCAGCAGCACGGACGGGTCGTGGACGAGCGCGGAGGCCATCTTCACGCGCTGCCGCATGCCCTTGCTGTAGGTGGAGACCTTCCGGTCCTGGGAGTACTCCATCTCCACGGTGGCCAGGGCCCGCCGCGCGGCCTCGTCCGGATCGGCCAGACCGTGCAGCTCGGCGTTGGCCAGCACGAACTCGCGGCCGGTGAGGAAGTCGTACATCGCCTCGCGCTCGGGGACGACGCCGATCTCACGGTAGACCTGCTCGTTGCGCCAGATCACCGCGCCGTCGAGGGTGACGGCCCCGGTGGAGGGTGCCAGGAAGCCGCCCATCATGTTGATCAGGGTGGACTTGCCCGCGCCGTTGGGGCCGAGCAGCCCGGTGACGCCCGGGCCGATGTCCATGGTCACGTCGTTGACGGCGACCACGTTGCCGAACCAGCGGGACACGTGGTCGATGCGGATGGTGGTCATGGGTCAGGCCGCCTTCTCGTTCCTCGTCCGATGCTTCGCCGTCCGGACCGCCGCCGTCCGGGTCGTCCGGGCCCTGAGCGCCCGCGCCCCGGTCATCACAGGCCCGCCTTGCGGTAGCGGGCCATCAGCGCCGCCCAGCAGCCGGCGATCAGGGCCAGGGTGACCAGGACGTAGACGGCCCCCACGGCGGTGCCGGGCTCGTGGAAGCCGGGGAAGCCGGAGGTGCCGCCGAGGAACGCCGACTGGATGCCGTCGACGAGCGAGCCGGGGGAGGCCAGGCCGAGCCAGGTGACGGCGGTGGCGTTGCCGCCCTGGAACTCCGCGATCGCCTGGACGGTGTTGACCGCGAAGTAGGGGATGGTGAGTACCGCGATGACCGCGGCGACGCCGAAGCCCCGGCGCGGGGTGAGGGCCGCGACCAGCAGGCCGACGCCCGCGTGCAGCACGGAGAACACCGCGGTGGAGCCGAGCCCCTGGAGGAACTGCGTGCTCTGGTCGGCGAAGCCGAGCTTCGCCAGCAGCCCGCCCGCGTACAGCACCACCAGCGGCAGGGAGGTGAACAGGAACAGCGCCGCGGTCATGGCCGCGTACTTGGCCCCCACGTAGTCGGCGCGCCCGATCGGGCGGGAGAAGTACAGCGGCACGGTGCGGAACCGCAGGTCCAGGGAGACCGACTGCGGGGCCTGGGCGGCGATGTAGAGGCCGATGACCGGCTGCATCACCAGCACGTACTCGCTGTACCGCATCGGCAGCTCGTCGAGGCCGGTGGTGATGGTGATCGCGACCATCGCGCCCGCGGGCAGGACCATCACGGCCAGCAGGATGAACGGCAGAACCTTGGACTTCGCGGAGCGGCCCAGGCCGTACGCGCCGCGCAGGGACTGGACCAGCAGCGACCACCGGGCGTAGGAGCGGCCCAGGCGGGGGCCGTCGTAGTGGCGGTAACCGATGTTGTGGATGCTGGCGTCCTCGCCGCGCTGGGCGGGGACGGCGGATCCGGGACGGGTGTCGGGGTGGTTGCCCGTGTCAGGCCGCATCGGTGCTGCCTCCCTTCTGGGTGCTGTTCTCGGCGGCCTGCTCCGCGGCCTGTTGTCCGATGGCCTGCTCCGCGGCCTGCCCGGTGGTGCCGGTGGCGGCGCCCGCGGTGGTGCCGGGCGTCCGGAAGACCTCGGCGATGCGGTGCCTGCGCTGCTCCATGCGGACCAGGCCCAGGCCCAGTTCCGCGACCGCGTCGCGGACGGTGTCGTGGACGGCCTCGGAGCCCGCCTCGACCAGCAGTACGTGCCCGGCGCCCGGCAGGCCCTCGCCGCCCGCGCCGGGGGCCGCGACCGTGAGCCCGGCCCCGGCCAGGGCGGTGCGCAGGACGGCGGTGCCGTCGGGATGGGTCTCGGTGTCGGTGACCTCGACGGCCAGGGTGGTCGTCTCCTGGGTGAAGCTGGCGGTGGAGGAGGAGCGCAGCAGTTTCCCGCCGTCGATGACGACGACGTGGTCGCAGGTGCGCTCCAGCTCGCCCAGCAGGTGCGAGGTGACCAGCACCGAGATGCCGAAGTCGGTGTGGACGCGGCGGATCAGGCCGAGCATGTCGTCACGGCCGACCGGGTCGAGGCCGTTGGTGGGCTCGTCCAGCAGCACCAGCCGCGGATCGTGGACGAGCGCCTGGGCCAGCTTGACCCGCTGCCTCATGCCCGTCGAGTAGCCGCCCATGGGGCGGTATCGCTCCTCGTACAGGCCGACGTGGCGCAGGGTGTCGGCGGTGCGCTCGCGGGCGGCGGAGGCGGGCAGGCCGGACATCCGCGCCATGTGGACGACGAACTCGGTCGCCGACACGTCGGGCGGCAGGCAGTCGTGCTCGGGCATGTACCCGACGCGCTCACGGATGGCGCCGCCCTCGGTGGACACGTCCAGGCCGAGTACGGAGGCGGTGCCCTCGCTGGCCGGGGCCAGTCCCAGGAGGATCTTGATCAGGGTGGACTTGCCCGCACCGTTGGCGCCCACCAGTCCGGTCACCCCGGGTTCGATCTGCATGGTGAGCCGGTCGAGCGCGGTCACCCTGGGGTACCGCTTGCTGAGGCTTTCGGTCGCGATCACAGTCACGCCCCCGACCGTAGTGCCGTATGCCGGCGGGCACCTCACCCCGGGGGCGTGATTGTTGCTCCTGCTGGAGGTGTACATGCCCTTAGGGGGCGGTCCTCCGGTGGTGCCGGTCCGGCCCGGTTCCGGTGTCACGGGACGGAGACCGGCTACCCGGGGTCCGAAAGTGCCGGGCGCGGTGGGAGGAGAGGCACCCATGGAAGCGGGAACGAGCGGTCTCGAAGGCGCGCGGGAGCGGCGCGTGCCCGGGGCGGACGGCGTGGAGCTGTGCGTCGCCGAGCTGGGCGGGGCGGTGGGGGCGGACGGGAGCCGCCGCCCCACGGTGGTCCTGCTGCACGGCTACCCGGACTCCAAGGAGGTCTGGGCGCCGGTGGCCGAACGGCTGGCGGACCGCTTCCACGTGGTGCTGTACGACGTGCGCGGCTGCGGCCGGTCCGGCGCCCCGCGGCCGCTGCGCGGCGGCTTCACGCTGGAGCGGCTGACCGGCGACTTCCTGGCGGTCGCGGACGCGGTCAGCCCGCACGCCCCGGTGCACCTGGTGGGGCACGACTGGGGCTCGGTGCAGGGCTGGGAGTTCGCCACGGCCGAGCGCGCCCGGGGCCGGATCGCGTCCTTCACCTCGATGTCCGGGCCGTCCCTGGACCACGTCGGGCACTGGTTCCGCAGGCGGCTGACCCGGCCCACCCCGCGGCGCCTGGCCCAGGCGCTGGGGCAGGGCGCCCGCTCCTGGTACGTGTACGCGATGCATGTGCCCGTCCTGCCGGAGCTGGCCTGGCGGGGGCCGCTGGGCAGGGCCTGGCCGGGCATGCTGCGGCGCTCCGAGGACGTCCCGGGCGGCGGCCACCCCGCCCCCTCCCTGCCCCGCGACGCCGCGCACGGCCTGTGGCTGTACCGCGACAACGTGCGGGCCCGGCTGCTCCGGCCCCGTGAGGACGCCTACGCCCATGTGCCCGTGCAGCTCGTCACCCCGACCGGGGACCGGTTCGTCTCCCCCGCCCTGCGGGACGAGACGGAGCGGTGGACGCCCCACCTGACCTGCCGCTCCCTGCCGGCCGGTCACTGGGCGCCGCGTACCCGGCCCGACCGGCTGGCCACCTGGATCGGCTCGTTCGTCGAGGACTGCGAGGCGTACGGGGCGGGCGGGAAGCACGGCGCGCGCGGGGCGTACGGCGGCGGGGAGGTGGGCGCACCGGCGACGGTGCGGCGCGGAGGGCGGCGCGGGCGCCGGGGGCGCGCGCGGCAGGAGGAGTACGCGGAGCACTTCGGCGGCCTGCTGGTACTGGTCACCGGCGCGGCCCGGGGCATCGGCCGCGAGACGGTGCTGGCCTTCGCCCGCGCCGGCGCCCGGGTCGTCGCCGTGGACATCCGGGGCGGGGAGGTGGAACACACGGCCGAGCTGGCCCGGCGGGCCGGCGCGCAGGAGGCGTGGGCCGAGACCGTCGACGTCTCCGACGGGGCGGCGATGGAGGCCCTGGCCCGGAGGACGGCCGCCGAGTACGGCGTGGTGGACGTACTGGTCAACAGCGCCGGGATCGCGGCGTCCGGGCCGTTCCTGGAGCACACCGCGGACGACTGGGAGGCGGTCCTGGGCTCCAACCTGTGGGGCACCGTCCACGGCTGCCGCCTCTTCGGGCGGCAGATGTCCGAGCGGGGGCAGGGCGGCCACATCGTCAACGTCGTCTCCTGCGCCGCCTACGAGCCCACCCGGGCCCTGCCCGCGTACTGCGCCTCCAAGGCGGGGGCGCTGATGCTCAGTCAGGTGCTGCGCGCGGACCTGGCCGGCGAGGGCATCGGGGTGTCGGCGATCTGCCCCGGCATCGTCAGCACCTCGATCATCGAGGACACCCGCTTCCGCGGCACCGGCGGGCGCGACGTCGAGCGCCGCCGCAGGAGGGCCCTCCAGGTCTACCGGATCCGCAGGTTCGCCCCGGAACGGGTCGCCGACGCGGTACTGCGCTCGGCGATCCGGAACAGGGCGGTGGTCCCGGTGAGCCTGGAGGCGTGGGGCGGCGTGGTGCTGGCCCGGCTGGCGCCGAGCGCGCTGCGGGCGTTCGCGCGGATCAACGTGCGGTGAGGAGGGCCCGCGGCCGCCCGGCCGGAGCCGGGGCCGGCCGGGCCGGGTTCACCGCAGCTGCGTCCCCGCCTCCATGGCGATCCGCTCGAAGACCTTCTCGTCCGCGGCGAAGCCGGAGCCCGGGACCGGCCAGTGGATCACCAGCTCGGTGAAGCCCAGCTCCAGGTACCGCCCGGCGAAGTCCACGAACGCGTCGAGGGAGTCCAGCGGGCGGGCGCGTTCCGGGGTGAACCCCGTGAGCAGCACCTTGTCGATCCCGGCCACGTCCCGGCCGATCTCGGCGCAGGCGCCGGCGAGCCTCTCGACCTGTCCGCGGACGGCTCGGACCGACTGCTCGGGAGTGCCGTTCCCGTGCGGCCCGGGGTCGCCCGTGGTCACCCACGCCTGTCCGTACCGGGCCGCGAGGCGCAGCCCGCGCGGCCCGGTGGCGGCGACGGCGAAGGGCAGCCGGGGCCGCTGCGCGCACCCGGGGATGTTGCGCGCCTCGTGCGCCGAGTAGAAGCCGCCCTCGTACGACACCGCGTCCTCGGTGAGCAGCCGGTCCAGGAGCCCGACGAACTCAGCGAACCGGTCGGCCCGCTCGCGCGGCGTCCACGGGTCCCGGCCGAGCACGGTGGCGTCGAAACCGGAGCCGCCCGCACCGACGCCGAGCGTGAGACGGCCGCCGGAGATGTCGTCGAGGGAGATCAGTTCCTTGGCGTACGGCACCGGGTGCCGGAAGTTGGGCGAGGTGACGAGGGTGCCCAGACGCATGTGCCGGGTGGCGGTCGCGGCGGCGGTCAGGGTCGGGACGGTGCCGAACCAGGGACCGTCACGGAACGGGACGCGCCAGGACAGGTGGTCGTAGGTGTACGCGGTGTGGAAGCCGAGATCCTCCGCGCGCTGCCACTTCGCGCGGCCTCCCTCGTGCCAGCGGTCGACGGGAAGGATCACGGTGCTCAGACGCATACCCACAACCCTAGCCCCGGTGGTCGCGGGCAACGGGGGCGCCGGGCCCCGCCTGGGTGGAGGGAACCGCGGCGGCCCGGACCACGCGGCCACGTACGTGAGTGTGGGCGTCGCCGCCGGAGCGACCGCAGAACGCGCATACCGGAGTATGCTCGGTGCATGGCGGACACGACACGCATCACGGTGACACTGCCGGCCGACCAGGTCGCCGAGCTGAGGAAGCTCACCGACAACGTCTCCGGATATGTCGCCGAGGCGGTGGCACGTCAGCTGCGGCACCAGTTGCTGGGCGTCGACCTGCTGAGTCACCAGGAGGAGCACGGGGCGTTCACCGAGGAGGAGCTGGCCGAGGCCCGCTCCAGGATCTTCGGCACGGCGGATGCGGGCGGGTCGGCGAGCGCGGCGTGATCGAGCACGTCGAGACCGTCGTCCTGGATTCCCAGGGGCTTTCCGCCTGGATCGCCCAGGACCGCAAGATCCTCGCGATGTTCCAGGTGTTCCACGCCATGGGCACCGATTTCGTCATCGGCGCCAACACCATCGTGGAAGTCAGCCATGCGCGGGTGAACATGCCTCGGCTGCGGTGGGTACTCTCCCGCGTCAAGGTCGAGCCGGTGACGGAGGGGGCGGCGAAGGCGTCCGCGCAACTGCTCAAGGCCGCGGGTCTGCACGGCCACAAGTACGCGATCGACGCGACCGTCGCCGAGGTGGCGCTGCGCCGGCCGGGCCCGGTGGCCGTACTGACGTCCGATGTCGACGACATGGCCCGGCTGTGCGGCGACCGCGTCCGGCTCATCGGCATCTGAGCGGAAACCCGCCGACGCCCCCTCCCTGATCCCCGAAGCCCGTCACCGGGTGATGGGCGTGGGCGATCAGCCACTGTTCGCCGGTCGAGTCGAAAGGAACACACCCGGCTCAGGCCGTGACAGGCGGAAAAGGCTTGTCCGGGGTCACCGGGATGCCGAGCCGGACCCGCTCGGTGGCCGTCGCGGCGGCGGTGAGGGCGGGCAGCGCGCCGGACCACGGCCCGTCGCGGAAGGGCTCCCGCCACCTCTCGCGCCCGCCCTCGGCCCAGCGGCGGACGGGAAGGATCACGGTGCTCAGACGCATGCCACGACCTTGCGCGGGCTTCCCGCTGCGGCAGTCGATCGGGGGCCAGGAACTGCTGCCGTTGCCCAGCCCCACGCCCGGGGGCGCCAAGCGGATCGGGGTGTACCGTCATCGGGCCGACTGAGACGGGGCGCCTCACGTCCCATACGGAACCGGCTTGCGCGGAGGGGGCTGGACGTGGCTGACCTCGAACAGGGCAGGCGTCAGAGCGACAGCGGGCCGCAGCAGGCCGCCGGTGGCCACCGCGGAACACCGGAGAGCTAACAATTCATGTAATACACTGCCCCCATGGACACACCCCGCCCCGGCAAGACCCGAGTCACCAGCGTCTCCCTGCGAGCCGAGACACTGGAGGCGATCCGCGCCCGCGCCGGCAGGCAGGGCGTCTCCTCCTATATCGAGGCGGCCGTGCAGCGGCAGCTCCAACGCGAGGCCATCGACGAGTACATCACCGCGGCCGAAGCGGAGCACGGTCCTGTCGATCCCGCCGAAGTATCGGACAAGGCCGAGCGCATCCGTGCCCACCATGCCGCCCACCGCAGTGCTTCCGCTTCCGCGGATGCCGCGTGAGCGGGACTCTCGTTCTCGACAGCGAGGCCCTCTCCAAGCTCTCCCGTCGGCACCGCGACATGACTGTATGGCTGGACGTCGCCCGCAGACTGGACCTGCTCGTCGTGACGAGCGCCGCTACGCTGGTTGAAGCACGCGACCCGAAGGTGCCGCAGGCGGCGTTCGATCACGCCGTTTCCCTGACCAAGGTGCGTCCCATCACGGAGGAGATCGCACGTACGGCGAGCAGGCTCCTCGCTGCGGAGAGCCTGCACGGTCACAAGTACGCCATCGACGCGATGCTCGCGGCCACAGCTCACGCGGAGCACGGCGACGTCACCGTCATCACGAGCGACACGGACGACCTCCGTCGGCTGTGCCTCCCCCGCATCGCCGTCGAACCGGTCTGAGCCCCCACGGCCCTTTCCGGGTACACGCCGAGGTCAAGGACCTCCTCAACGCCCACCGTGCCGCCATGGCGAGGATGAGTCCCGCCCGGACGTCCACGTAACCAGCGACGACTGAGTGAGACGCGGTGAGATGCCCGGCGTGGGACAGCGCTGAGGTCGCGTGCGGGGAAACACCGAGGGACAACGTGAGGCCCCTCACACGTCTGATGGCAGGCAGTCCTCCCACATCCTCCAAAGCATGACACGCGAACAAGTGCTCACCGTGCTTGGCGATGACCTCCTCTCCCGAGTGGAGAAGCTCGTTGCCGCAGAACGGCAGGGACTGGTCGATGTCTACCGCTCATGGGGCGACCGGTACGAGACCTCACTCAAGGATCTGGAGAGGCAGAGCGAGGCTGCTGCGAGAAGGCTTGGAGCTCGGTTGGAGCAGCTTGGTTACACGCGACCGGCTTGAGACCATGGCCATGGCTCAATGTCCGACTTGCGTTTCCGCAGTTCAGGCCGTGACAGGCGGAAAAGGCTTGTCCGGGGTCACCAGGATGCCGAGCCGGACCCGCTCGGTGGCCGTCGCGGCGGCGGTGAGGGCGGGCAGCGCGCCGGACCACGGCCCGTCGCGGAAGGGCTCCCGCCACCTCTCGCGCCCGCCCTCGGCCCAGCGGCGGACGGGAAGGATCACGGTGCTCAGACGCATACCCACAACCCTGGACCCGGTGGTCGCGGGCAACGGGGGCGCCGGGCCCCGCCTGGGTGGAGGGAACCGCGGCGGCGGCCGGGAGTCCGGCGGCGGAGCGGGCTCCGCAAGGCCATGGACCGCGGCACTATGCTCGTCCCGGGGCCGCGACGGATGCGGCCCGATCTCCCGGGGAGTGGACAGGTGAGCCCGTACCGCCACGCCGTCGAGCGGACCGACGGTTCCGACCTCGCCTGCGGCGTCGTGCTCCACTCCGCACCGGGTTACCCCGCCTTCCCCGTCCGCCTGGCGACCGAGGTCTTCCAGAGGGCCCGGGCCAGGCTCCCGGGCGACGGTCCGGTGACGCTGTGGGATCCGTGCTGCGGCAGCGGTTACCTCCTGACGGTGCTGGGGCTGCTGCACCGCCGTTCGCTGCGGCAGGTGATCGCCTCCGATGTGGATCCCGCCCCGCTGGAACTCGCGGCCAAGAACCTCGCCCTGCTCTCGCCGGAAGGGCTGACCGCGCGCGAGGCCGAGCGGCGCGAGCAGAGCGAGCGTTTCGCGAAGCCCTCGTACCTGGAGGCCGCGGAGGCCGCCCGCCGGCTGCGAGACCGTCTGTCGGCGGACGGCGCCGCGCTGCCGTTCACCATCGGCACCGCGGACGTCTTCGATCCGCGTTCGCTGTCCGGCGTCGTCACCGGGTCCGCGCCCGATGTCGTGCTGACCGATCTGCCGTACGGCGAGCGGACGCACTGGGAGGGGAAGGTGCCCGAGCGGCCGGTGGCGGGCATGCTGCGTTCGCTCGCGTCGGTGCTGCCCCCGCACGCGGTGATCGCCGTCGGCGACCGCGGCCGGAGGATCCCGGTGGCCCCGGTACGGCCCCTGGAGCGGCTGAGGATCGGGACACGGTCGGTCGTGCTGGTCCGGGCGGCCGATGTGCTGGACGCCGGACCCTGAGCGGCGGGCCGCGGCGGGGTCCTCCCGGTTCCCCTCAGGGGGTCGCCGGGGTCCTTCCGCCGATCCGCTGCCGGGTGGCTTCGTAGAGGACCGCGGTCGCGGCGTTCGCCGCGTTCAGCGAGCTCGCGGAACCGGTCATCGGGATGCTGACCGTGTGGTCGCACAACGTGCGCCAGGTGCCGCTGAGCCCGGCCGTCTCGTTGCCGACCAGCAGCAGTGTCGGCCGGGTGAGGTCGAAGTCGAACACGTCGCGGTCGCCGTGCTCGTCCGTACCGACCAGGACGATCGGCGTCCCGCCGGCCCGGTGGGCCTCCACCCAGCCCATCACCTCACCCGGTGACGGCACCCGGACGGCGGGCAGGGAGAACAGCGAACCGGTACTCGACCGGACCGACTTCGGGTCGTAGACGTCGGCTGCGTGCCCCGCCACGATCAGACCGTGGGCACCCAGGGCGTCCGCCGAGCGGATGATGCTGCCGATGTTCCCCGGGCCGGACGGCCGGTCGAACAGTACGCCCAGGAAGTCCTCCCGGACCGGGATCCGGCCGAGGTCGTCGGCGGGCATCTCCACGACGGCGATGACCTCGGGCGGGGCCTCGTTCTTCTCCCCCAGCTCCATCATCAGGTCCGGGGCCATCGCGATCTGTTCCGCCCGCACCGTGCGCAGGAGCTCCCGCGCCCACTTCGACAGCTCCCGCCGTCCGTCGTAGAGAAGCGTGCGCACGGGCCAGCCGTGCTCCACCGCGAGCGAGATCGGGCGGACCCCCAGTACCAGGAACTCGCCGGCGCGCGTGCGCTTGTTGCGGTTGCCGAGCAACGCCTGCCACTGCTGGAAGCGAGCGTTGCGCGAGGTGATCCGCCGAGCCGCCGGCATCCGCTCTCCACGTGACCCTGCCATTCCGGTGAGGCTATCGGCTGTCGCGGGCACCGGCAAAACGTCCGGGCGGCCCTGTCCGGGGACATCGGGGACATCCGGCGGGCGGCGTGCCGAGCCCCCCAGTGGCTTCTTCCGACCGTCCGTGTCCACCCGGTTCCGGCGCGTTCGTCCCCTGGCTCATTCGGGCACCTCCACGCACGACTGTGCGGGCATATGCGGGACCATGGGGAGCGTGACCCATGCTTCCGCGCCCCCGACGACACGCCCGCGCCTCATCGCCACCGATCTGGACGGCACACTGCTGCGCGACGACAAGTCCGTCTCCGACCGCACGGTCGCGGCACTCGCCGCCGCCGAGGAGGCCGGGATCGAGGTCTTCTTCGTCACCGGCCGGCCGGCGCGCTGGATGGGCGTGGTCAGCGACCATGTGCACGGACACGGCCTGGCGATCTGCGCCAACGGCGCGGCCGTCGTCGACCTGCACCGGGGCCGGCGGATCGTGCGGGTCAGAGAGCTGTCGCACGACACCGCCCGGACCGTGGTGGAGGAGCTGCGCACGGCCGCCCCCGACGTGAGCTTCGCCGTCGAGCGGACAGGCGGTATCCACTACGAGCCGCAGTACCCGCAGTTCCACCTCGATCCCGGCGCGCTGGTCGCACCGGTCGAGAAGCTGCTGACGGACGACGCCGAGTTCGCCGACGAGCCCGTGCTCAAGCTCCTCGCCCACCACACCTCGCTGGTTCCGGACGATTTCCTGGGCATGGCCCGCACCGTCGCGGGCCACCACGCGGAGTTCACCCGCTCCAGCCCGAGCGCACTGCTGGAGGTCAGCGGTCCCGGCGTCAGCAAGGCCAGCACCCTGGCCCGGTGCTGCGCGCAGCGCGGCGTGGCGGCCGAGGAGGTCGTCGCCTTCGGCGACATGCCCAACGACCTGGAGATGCTGTCCTGGGCCGGCACCTCGTACGCCATGGCCAACGCCCACCCGGCGGTGCTGGCCTCGACCACGCACCGCACCTTCGCCAACGAGGAGGACGGCGTGGCCGCCGTCATCGAACGGCTGCTGGAGCTGCCGCCGGCCGGCTGACGGCCGCGGGTGCGCGCGGATCCGCGGGAACGTTTCGGCGGCGCTTGCCCTGGAGCGCTCTCCAAACGCCAGCATGGGGCCTCCGGACGCGGCGGTGACGCCGCGTGAACGAGAGGACCGCCGGTGGGTACACCGCACTTCGCGCTGGGCGCCGTGGACTTCGGCACCCGGCTGGACCAGGACACGTCGGAGGCGCTGCTCGACCGCTTCGTCGAGCGGGGAGGGCGCTGGATCGACACCGCCGACTGCTACCGGGACTATTCGCAGTGCACCGGGCTTCAGCCCGGTGGTGAAGCGAATCTGAGAGCTGCTCTGACCTCAGCTGTGGGCACGGATCTGTACTGTTCACCTCAGCCCG
>NZ_JBXUOY010000149.1:0-12894 GCF_057196705.1 Streptomyces sp. ATLC9
CCACGCCGGCCCCCCCCCCCGCCCCCCCCGGAGCCCCCTGCCCCCCGCCGCACAGGGGGGCCGCCAACGGCCGAGTCCGCTCCCGGAGAAGCGGACTCCGGTCAGGCCCGGCGGGCGAAGTCGGCGAACGCCGGACCGGGCGGCGCCGGAGACTGCCGTGGTCACGTTCCGTGCGGGAGCGGTGTCCGCGGCGGGTGATTCCGACCGCCGGCGACCCGGCGGGAACTCGTTTTGGAGCACGGGCTTCCATCGGGTAATGTTCTTCCCGTCGCCAGGCGGAACCGGCCGAAAGGCCAAAGACGCAAGGCGGTCACCAGGACAAAAGTTCCGAAAGAGCTTGAGTTCCGGTGGGGTATGGTGTAATTGGCAGCACGACTGATTCTGGTTCAGTTAGTCTAGGTTCGAGTCCTGGTACCCCAGCGTGATCTTCCCAGCAAGATCCAAGCCCCCGTTGTGTAGCGGCCTAGCACGCCGCCCTCTCAAGGCGGTAGCGCCGGTTCGAATCCGGTCGGGGGTACTCGCGGTCCTCCGGGATCGCTGCTGGGGCCCCCGTTGTGTAGCGGCCTAGCACGCCGCCCTCTCAAGGCGGTAGCGCCGGTTCGAATCCGGTCGGGGGTACGGACGAGGAGAGGCCCCCCGCTGCGGCGGAGGGCCTCTCCTCGTCGTGCCGCCGGTGCGTCCGCGCGGTCATCGTGGCAGGCGTACCGGCGGGGCGGTCAGCCGCCGTTGCGGCGCAGAGCCTCGGTGAGGCGGCCGGCGGCCTCCACGATCGCCTGGGCGTGCATCCGGCCGGGGTGGCGGGTCAGGCGCTCGATCGGGCCCGAGACCGACACCGCCGCCACCACACGGTTGGACGGGCCGCGCACCGGCGCCGAGACCGAGGCGACGCCGGGTTCGCGCTCGCCGATGGACTGGGCCCAGCCGCGCCGCCGTACCCCCGAGAGGGCCGTCGCCGTGAAGCGGGCTCCCTGCAGCCCCCGGTGCAGCCGCTCCGGTTCCTCCCAGGCCATCAGGATCTGGGCCGCCGAGCCGGCCTTCATCGGGAGGGTGGAGCCGACCGGAACGGTGTCCCGCAGTCCGGACAGCCGTTCCGCCGCGGCGACGCAGATCCGCATGTCCCCCTGGCGGCGGTAGAGCTGGGCGCTCTCCCCGGTGATGTCGCGCAGGTGCGTGAGCACCGGGCCCGCCGAGGCGAGCAGCCTGTCCTCGCCCGCGGCGGCGGCCAGCTCGGCCAGGCGCGGGCCCAGGATGAAGCGGCCCTGCATGTCGCGGGCCACGAAGCGGTGGTGTTCCAGTGCCACCGCGAGCCGGTGCGCCGTGGGGCGCGCGAGCCCGGTCGCTCCGACCAGCCCGGCGAGGGTGGCCGGACCGGACTCCAGAGCGCTCAATACCAGAGCCGCCTTGTCGAGTACGCCGACGCCGCTAGAGTTGTCCATGCAACGATATTCACGTCTCACATTACGAAACGCAAGTTCAATTTCCCCGGGAAGCCGCCAAGCTGGAGTGACAGTCGCCACCCCGCCCGTGCGGACACGGCGGCACGGATGTCGAGACGAGGCCGGCAGTGCGGCCGGTCGGAGGGAAAGCGATGGGACGGACACTCGCGGAGAAGGTTTGGGACGACCATGTCGTCCGGCGCGCGGAAGGCGAGCCCGACCTGCTCTTCATCGACCTGCATCTGCTGCACGAGGTCACCAGCCCCCAGGCGTTCGACGGGCTGCGCAAGAACGGGCGCCGGGTGCGGCGCACCGATCTCACCATCGCCACCGAGGACCACAACACCCCCACCCTCGACATCGACAAGCCCGTCGCCGACCCCGTCTCGCGCACCCAGCTGGAGACGCTGCGCAAGAACTGCGCGGAGTTCGGGGTGCGGCTGCACCCGCTGGGTGACGTCGAGCAGGGCGTCGTCCACGTCGTGGGACCGCAGCTCGGGCTGACCCAGCCGGGCATGACGGTGGTCTGCGGCGACAGCCACACCTCCACGCACGGCGCCTTCGGCGCGCTGGCGTTCGGCATCGGCACCAGCCAGGTCGAGCACGTGCTGGCCACCCAGACCCTGCCGATGGCGCCCTTCAAGACGATGGCGGTCACGGTCAACGGCGAGCTGCCCGACGGGGTGACAGCCAAGGACCTGATCCTGGCGATCATCGCCAGGATCGGCACCGGCGGCGGACAGGGCTATGTGATCGAGTACCGCGGCGAGGCCATCGAGAAGCTGTCGATGGAGGCGCGGATGACCATCTGCAACATGTCCATCGAGGCCGGCGCCCGTGCGGGCATGATCGCCCCGGACGACACCACCTTCGCCTATCTCGAAGGTCGCGACCACGCGCCGAAGGGCGCCGACCGGGACGCGGCCGTGGAGTACTGGCGCACCCTGCGCACCGACGAGGGCGCCGTCTTCGACCACGAGGTGGTCATCGAGGCGTCCGAGCTGGCACCGTTCGTGACCTGGGGCACCAACCCCGGCCAGGGCGCGCCGCTGAGCGCGAGCGTGCCGGACCCGGCCTCCTTCACCGACCCCAGCGAGAAGCTGGCCGCCGAGAACGCGCTGAAGTACATGGGGCTGACCGCCGGGCAGCCGCTGCGCGAGATCGCCGTGGACACCGTGTTCGTCGGCTCGTGCACCAACGGCCGCATCGAGGACCTGCGCGCGGCCGCCGCCCTGCTCAAGGGCCGGAAGGTCGCCGACGGGGTGCGGATGCTGGTGGTGCCCGGCTCGGTACGGGTGGCGCTCCAGGCCGTCGAGGAGGGCCTGGACAAGGTGTTCACCGGGGCCGGAGCCGAGTGGCGGCACGCGGGCTGCTCGATGTGCCTGGGCATGAACCCCGACCAGCTCAAGCCCGGTGAGCGTTCCGCGTCCACCTCCAACCGCAACTTCGAGGGCAGGCAGGGCAAGGGCGGCCGCACCCATCTGGTCTCCCCGCAGGTGGCCGCCGCCACCGCGGTCCTGGGTCATCTGGCCTCGCCCGCCGACCTGTCCGATGTACGCGAGCCCGCGGGAGTCTGAGGAAAAGCCATGGAAGCCTTCACCACCCACACCGGCCGCGCCGTCCCGCTGCGCCGCTCCAACGTCGACACCGACCAGATCATCCCCGCGCACTGGCTGAAGAAGGTCACCCGCGACGGCTTCGAGGACGGACTGTTCGAGGCCTGGCGCAAGGACGAGGAGTTCGTGCTCAACCGGCCGGAGCGGCAGGGCGCCACCGTGCTGGTGGCCGGACCCGACTTCGGCACCGGCTCCTCGCGCGAGCACGCCGTCTGGGCACTGCAGAACTACGGCTTCAGGGCCGTGATCTCCTCCCGCTTCGCCGACATCTTCCGCGGCAACTCGCTGAAGAACGGCCTGCTGACCGTCGTCCTGCCGCAGCGGAGCGTGGACGCGCTGTGGGAGCTGACGGAGGCCGACCCGACGGTCGAGATCACCGTCGACCTCGTGGCCCGCAAGGTCACCGCGCCCGGCCTCGAGACGGACTTCGAGCTGGACGAGAACGCCCGCTGGCGGCTGCTGGAAGGGCTGGACGACATCAGCATCACCCTGCGCCACGAGGAGGACATCGCCGCGTACGAGGCGAAGCGCCCCTCCTTCAAACCGCGGACGCTCACCGTCTGACGGCCGGCGTCCCGGCGCCCGCCCGGTTCGGCGGACGTACACGCACCTCCCCGAGCGCCCCCGGCTCCACGAGCCGGGGGCGCTCGGGCGTACGGGCGGGCCGCGGCGGGGAAGAGGCATCGAGTCAAGTCCCCTCCCGCCGAGCGTAGTTGACTCACCCTTACGTGTCCGCCCGCGGCGTGTTGGGGGACGCCCGGGGTGACAACTCGCCTCCAATGGCACAATCTGTGCATGGACAGCGACGGCCAACTCCCCCTCTACGACCTCGTCGCCGCCCGGCTGAGGAAGGCGCACGCCATGGTGCGTGCGCTGCAAGTGCCCGACGACGTACGGGCGGCGCTCGTCCGCAGGCTCCTCGCCGTCACGGCCGCCGCGAAGCAGGACCTGACCGGCGCGGCACGGCGGCTGGACCGGCTGATGGAGGACATCGAGGCCGGTAACGACCTCCTCCCCGGAGAACGGGAAGACCGGCGCACGGACAGAAGTGCGTGATGGTCTATTTCGTTGCGACACAAGGGTGATTCGTACGTTTCGCGTTTGATTTGCGGTAAATATCTGCCTAACGTGCGAAAAAGCTTGGACAGATTCGTTCCGGCAATGCCTCCGAAGGGGAAGACGTGAACAAGGCGCAGCTCGTTGAAGCAATTGCCGACAAGCTCGGCGGACGGCAGCAGGCCGCCGACGCGGTCGACGTGGTGCTGGACGCGATCGTCCGCGCGGTCGTCGCCGGCGACCGGGTCTCGGTCACAGGCTTCGGCTCGTTCGAGAAGGTGGAGCGTCCGGCCCGCTACGCCCGCAACCCCCAGACCGGCGAGCGCGTCAGGGTCAAGAAGACCTCCGTTCCGCGTTTCCGTGCCGGCCAGGGCTTCAAGGACCTGGTCAGCGGTGCCAAGAAACTCCCCAAGGGGGGCGAGGTGGCCGTGAAGAAGGCGCCCAAGGGCAGCCTCTCGGGCGGGGCCGGCGCCACCACCCGCAAGGCGGCGGCCAAGAAGGCCGCCGCCAAGAAGACGACGGCGAAGAAGGCGGCGGCGAAGAAGAGCACCGCCAAGAAGACCACGGCCACGGCCACCCCGGCGAAGAAGACGACGGCGAAGAAGGCGGCGGCGAAGAAGAGCACCGCCAAGAAGACCACGGGAAAGAAGAGCGCCGGGAAAGCCGTCGCCAAGAAGGCGCCGGCCAAGAAGGCATCCGGCCGCAGCACCTCGGCGCGCAAGAGGGCGGCGAGCCGCAGGAAGTGAGCCGGGGCGCACGGACACGGGACGACCGCGCGGGGCCGGACTCCAGGGGGAGCCCGGCCCGCGGTGCGTCTCGTCTAGGCTCGGCGCCATGCAGGCCACCGCGTACACCTATGACCCCGCGACCCGCAGCGGCAGCGTGCTCCTCGACGACGGCACGCCTCTCCCCTTCGATGCCGAGGCGTTCGACGCGGGAGGTCTGCGGCTGCTGCGCCCGGGTCAGCGGGTGCGGATCGAGACCGAGGCCGGAACCGGGGACGAGCGGCCCCGGATCACGCTGGTGACGCTGCAGACGTTCTGAGCGTGTGCGGACCCACTCCCAGGCTCAGCGCCGCGGCCAGGTCCTCACCGGTGTCCACGTCCCGCCGGACGCCGTCCACATCCGGCAGCGCGATCTCCGCCGCGCCGGAACGCAGATGACGGAGGCGTGACGCGCCCCCGAAGGCCGGGGCCAGAGCGGTGCCGGCGGACGCGGTGAGCAGCGTGGTGCCGATCCCTGCGGCGTCGGCCAGGAAGGACCGGCGGTGCGTCCGCGCCGCCTCCAGTACCCGGGCCAGTTCCGCGGGGCGCAGGGCGGGGAGATCGGCGTTCAGCGCGGCCACCGGCGCGCCGGGACGTTCCGACCGTACGACCGCCTCGCCGTGCTCCAGCGCGGCGTTCAGCCCGGCGCCCGGCGCGTCCGGCACGATCCGCGCCCCCAGCGCGGCCAGTTCCGCCCCCGCGTGCGGATCGTCCGTGACGATCACCACACCCTCCACCGCCGGGCAGGCGAGCGCCGCCGCGACGGTGTCCTGGGCGAAGGCCAGGGCCAGGGCGGAGCGCAGCTTCCCCCCGGCCGCCGGGGCCAGTCTGCTCTTCGCCAGCGCCAGTGGTTTGAGGGGGACCACCAGGGACCACCTCAGAGCCGCCGCGGCCCGCGCCGCCGTGTCGTCGCGATGCATCGGCACCATTCTCACCCGCCGCCGGAGCCGCCCGGGGCCCCCGGGGTTACGGTGTGCTCGACAGGACGACGGCCCGGGGCGACACTTGTGCGGTTGTTCCCCGGCGGTGCGCGTGCCGCAGCAGGCAAGAGGAGATGGTGTCCGGGTGTCCCGCCGCAGAATCGGCTTCTGGTACCGCTTTGCCGCGGTTTTGGTGAAACCGCCCCTGGCGGTGCTGTTCAAGCGGGACTGGCGCGGAATGGAGCATATTCCGGAAGACGGCGGATTCATCACCGTGGTGAATCACAACTCCTATCTGGATCCGCTCTCCTACGCCCACTACCAGTACAACACCGGCCGCGTCCCCCGATTCCTGGCCAAGGACTCCCTGTTCAAGGGCGGATTCGTCGGCGCGATGATGCGCGGCACGGGGCAGATTCCCGTCTACCGCGAGACGGCCGACGCCGTGAGCGCCTTCCGCGCCGCCGTCGAGGCGATCGACAAGGGTGAGTGCGTGGCGTTCTATCCCGAGGGCACCCTCACCCGCGACCCGGACATGTGGCCGATGGAGGGCAAGACCGGTGCCGCCCGCGTCGCCCTGATCACCAGGGCGCCCGTCATCCCCGTGGCGCAGTGGGGTGCCAACGAGGCCGTGCCGCCGTACGCGGGGATCAAGAAGATCCGGTTCTTCCCGCGCAGGACGCTGAAGGTGCTGGCCGGGCCGCCCGTCGACCTGTCGCGGTTCTACGGTCGCGAACCCACCGCGGAACTGCTGCGCGAGGTCACCGACGTCATCATGGACGCGATCACACAGCTGCTGGCCGAGGTGCGCGGCGAGCCCGCGCCCGCCCAGCGGTACGACCGTCGCCGGGTGCTCGCGCAGGGCCGGCGCGGCCCCGCCGCGAGGACGGCCGCGGGCGGCGGGCCCGCCGGGTACGGTGCCGCCGGGGATCAGGCCGCCGGCCAGAGGCCCGCCGGCCACGTGGTGGCCGAGGGAGAGAGCGCGTGACGCGAGTCGCCGTCTACGGCACCGGATCCTGGGGCACCGCCTTCGCGATGGTGCTCGCCGACGCCGGCTGCGAGGTGGCCCTGTGGGGCCGCCGCGCGGAACTGGCCGAGGCGGTCAACACCACCCGCACCAACCCCGACTACCTGCCGGGGGTCGTCCTTCCCGAGGCCGTGCGCGCCACCACCGACCCCGCCGAGGCCGCGACCGGGGCGGAGTTCACGGTGCTGGCCGTGCCCTCCCAGACCCTGCGCGGCAACCTCTCGGCGTGGAAGCCGCTGCTGCCGCCGGACACCGTGCTCGTCTCCCTGATGAAGGGCGTCGAACTCGGGACCGCCAAGCGGATGAGCGAGGTGGTCGGGGAGGTCGCCGGGGCCGGCCCGGACCGGATCGCCGTGCTGTCCGGCCCCAACCTGGCCCGCGAGATCGCCGAGCGGCAACCCGCGGCCTCCGTCGTCGCCTGCCGTGACGAGGAGGTGGCCCGCAGGCTCCAGGCCGCCTGCCACACCCCCTACTTCCGCCCCTACACCAACACCGACGTCGTCGGCTGCGAGCTGGGCGGGGCGGTGAAGAACGTCATCGCGCTGGCGGTCGGCATCGCCGACGGCATGGGCCTGGGCGACAACGCCAAGGCGTCGCTGATCACCCGCGGTCTGGCCGAGACCACCCGGCTCGGCCTGGCCATGGGCGCCGACGCGCACACCTTCGCGGGCCTGGCGGGCCTGGGGGACCTGGTCGCCACCTGCTCCTCGCCGCTGTCGCGCAACCACACCTTCGGCACCAACCTCGGCAGGGGCATGACCCTGGCGGAGACCGTCGCGGCGACCCGGCAGACCGCCGAGGGTGTCAAGTCCTGCGAGTCGGTGCTGGACCTGGCCCGGCGGCACGGCGTCGACATGCCCATCACCGAGACGGTCGTCGACATCGTCCACGACGGCAAGCCGCCGCTGGTCGCCCTCAAGGAACTGATGTCGCGCAGCGCCAAGGCCGAGCGCCGATGACCGCCCGCCACCGTCACGTCAGGTAACCTCGCCCGGATATGAGCAGCCAGTCCTCCCCCCCAGGCCCCCAGACGCCCCCGCCGCCCGGTCGGCGGCCGCGCGTCGCCGTCGTCTTCGGCGGCCGCAGCTCCGAGCACGGGATCTCCGTGGTCACCGCGGGCGCCGTACTGCGCGCCATCGACCGCGGCGCCTACGACGTCCTGCCCATCGGCATCACCGCCGACGGCCGCTGGGCGCTGACCGCCGACGACCCCGCGCGGATGGCGATCGCCGACCGCGCCCTGCCGAGCGTGGAGCAGCTCGCCGAGTCCGACACCGGCTCCGTGCTGCTGCCCTTCGAGCCGGACAACCGCGAGGTGGTCTACAGCGAGCCGGGTTCGGTGCCCAAGGTGCTCGGGGAGGTCGATGTCGTCTTCCCCATGCTGCACGGGCCGTACGGTGAGGACGGCACGCTCCAGGGCCTGCTGGACCTGGCCGGGGTGCCCTACGTCGGCTCGGGCGTGCTGGCCTCGGCGGTCGGCATGGACAAGGAGTACATGAAGCGGGTCTTCACCTCCTTCGGGCTGCCCGTCGGGCCCTACACGGTGGTCAGGCCGCGCGAGTGGGAGCAGGACGAGAAGGCCGCGCGCAGGAGGATCGTGGACTTCGCGGCCGACCACGGCTGGCCGGTCTTCGTCAAGCCCGCCCGGGCCGGATCCTCCTTCGGCATCACCAAGGTCGACGACCCGGCGGGCCTGGACGAGGCGATCGCCGAGGCGCGTCGCCACGACCCCAAGATCATCGTCGAATCGCTGCTGCGCGGCCGCGAGATCGAGTGCGGCGTCCTGGAGTTCGAGGACGGCCCGCGCGCCAGCCTTCCGGCCGAGATCCCGCCGGCCACGGCCCACGACTTCTACGACTTCGAGGCCAAGTACATCGACTCGGCCGAGGGGCTGGTGCCCGCCCCGCTGACCGCCGGGCAGACCCGCGAGGTCCAGGAACTGGCGGTGCGCGCCTTCGACGCGGCCTCCTGCGAGGGCCTGGTCCGCGCGGACTTCTTCCTGCTGGACAGCGGCGAGTTCGTCATCAACGAGATCAACACGATGCCCGGCTTCACCCCCATCTCCATGTACCCGCGGATGTGGGAGGCCAGCGGGGTCGGCTACCCGGAGCTGGTCGACCGCCTCATCCGGGCCGCCCTGCGCCGCCCGACCGGCCTGCGCTGACCGCCCCGCGCCGACCGCCCCGGGCCCGCGAGGGGCGCGTTCCGGGGCGGACGCGGCGGGAGGTCACAGCGGCTTCTCCGGAACCGCCTCCCGCACCGCGTCGGCGAGGTCGACCAGGGCGTTGACCTCGGGCGCGTACGCCTCGGGAACGGTGACCCGGACGAAGACCTCGCGTCCGAGGAGGGTGAACCGGTGGCCGTCCCCCCGCTCCTCCAGCAGCCAGGAGACCCCGTTCACCTCCACCGAGTCGGAGACGGGGTTGTAGTGTTCACTGCCGGGCGTGAGGACCTCGGGCCGCGGCACGCCGCAGCCCAGCTCGATCGCGGGGTCGCCCCACACGGCGGCGAACCGCGTCCCGGGCTCGATCTCGCCCCAGTGCTGCCCGTCCACCTCCTCGGGCAGCGCGTCGTACAGCTCGCGGCAGACCTCGGCGGCCTCGCCCGTCGGGCTCGGCACGGGCGGACCGGGGCGGTCGCCGCCGGACGCGCAGCCCGCCGCCGCGGCGAGCACGGCGAGTGCGGCAACGGACACACGGAGGGCGGACGGCGGGGACCGGCGGGGCACGGAGCTCACCGGGCGAGCATACGGGGGGCTACAGGTGCACGACCGGGCAGGTCAGGGTGCGGGTGATGCCCTCCACATGCTGGATGCGGGCCACCACCATGCGGCCCAGATCGTCCACCGTGTCGGCCTCGGCCCGCACGATCACGTCGTAGGGGCCGGTGACGTCCTCGGCCCGGACCACTCCGGGGATCGCGCCGACGACCTCGGCGACGGACGACGCCTTGCCGACCTCCGTCTGGATCAGGATGTAGGCCTGTACCACGGAACCTCCAGGGCGGCTACGAGGACCATGTGGGAAGAAGGGACGCCACGGTACCGCGTCGCCCATGCCGCCGGGGAGACCCGCGCGGCGGGCGGGCGTGGTGGAACGGGGACGCGGGGGGCCGGACCGGCGGCCGCGGCGGTACCGTTCGAGCGTACTGACGAAGGGGCACGACGATGCTGAGTTCTCCCGGGGGGCAGCCTCCCCCCGGATTCCCCGGGGGCGCCCCCAGGACCCCCGGCCGTACCGTCGGGGAGCTCGGGGAGTTCGGGCTGATCCGCGAGCTGACCTCGCGGATCACCCCCACACCGGCCGTACGGATCGGCCCGGGCGACGACGCGGCCGTGGTCTCCGCGCCCGACCGCCGCGTGGTGGCCAGCACCGACCTGCTGCTGGAGGGGCGGCACTTCCGGCGCGACTGGTCCACCGCCTACGACGTCGGCCGCAAGGCCGCGGCGCAGAACCTGGCCGACATCGCCGCCATGGGCGCCGAGCCCACCGCGCTGCTGCTCGGCCTCGTCGTGCCCGCCGAACTCCCCGCCACCTGGCCCACCGAGCTGATGGACGGCCTCCACGACGAGTGCCAGGTCGCGGGCGCGGCCGTGGTCGGCGGGGACGTGGTACGCGGCGAGGCCATCACCGTGGCCATCACCGCGCTGGGCGATCTGCACGGACGCGAGCCGGTCACCCGCTCCGGGGCGCGGCCCGGTGACACCGTCGCGGTCACCGGCTGGCTGGGCTGGTCGGCCGCCGGGCACTCGGTGCTCGCCCGCGGGTTCCGCTCGCCGCGGGCCTTCGTCGAAGCCCACCGTCGACCCGAGCCCCCCTACCACGCGGGACCGGCGGCGGCGGAGCTGGGCGCGACGGCGATGACGGACGTCAGCGACGGGCTCGTCGCCGACCTCGGGCACATCGCCGAGGCCAGCAAGGTCCGCATCGACATCCGCTCCGCGGCCCTGGACGTCCCTGTCCAGATGTCCGACATCGGGCAGGCGGTGGGCGTCGACCCGCTGCAGTGGGTGCTCACCGGGGGCGAGGACCACGCGATCGTCGCCACCTTTCCGGCGGGAGCCAAGCTGCCCGCCCGCTGGCGCCGCATCGGCGAGGTGCTGCACCCCTCCACCGCACCGCAGGTCACGGTGGACGGCGCCCCGTGGGACCGGGCGGGCGGCTGGGACCATTTCGGGGAGTGAGCGCTGGGAGGCGAGGGGGCGGGGGACGCCGTCGGCCCGGCCGTAGGCTGCGGGGCATGCGTACACCACCACCGCGCGTCCTCACCATCGCCGGGTCCGACTCCGGCGGCGGAGCGGGGATCCAGGCCGACCTGAAGACCATGCTCGCGCTCGGCACCCACGGGATGAGCGTGCTGACCGCCGTCACCGCGCAGAACTCCCTGGGCGTGCGGGGCGCCTGGGAACTGCCCGCCGAGGCGGTGCGGCAGCAGTTCCGCAGCGTCGTGGACGACATCGGGGTGCAGGCGGTCAAGACCGGCATGCTGGCCACCGCCGAACTGGTCGCGACGGTCGCCGGCCTGCTGGACGGTCTCGCCGCACCCGTGGTCGTCGACCCCGTGGGGGTCTCCAAGCACGGCGACCCGCTGCTGGCCGCCGAAGCGCTGGAGACGGTGCGCGCCGAACTGCTGCCCAGGGCCACCGTCGCCACCCCCAACCTGGACGAGGTCGCCCAGCTCACCGGTGTACGGGTGGAGCGTGAGGCAGACCTGCCGCGCGCGGCGGAGGCGGTGCTGGCGTACGGGCCGCGGTGGGCGCTTATCAAGGGTGGCCATCTCAAGGACGGAGCGGACGCGGTGGACCTGCTCACCGACGGCGCCGCCGAGCACTGGCTGCGTGCGCCCCGCCACGACAACCGCCACACCCACGGAACCGGCTGCACCCTGGCGGCCGCTGTCGCCGCGCGGCTGGCGGGGGGACGTACGGTTCCGGAAGCGGTCGCCGACGCGAAGGAGTACGTGACGGGCGCCATCGCCGCGGGCTTCGCGCTGGGCGGCGGCATCGGGCCCGTGGACCACGGCTGGCGGCTGGGGCGGGAGGATCCGGGAGGGAGGTCCTGAGCGGCCGTCCGGCCGGCCACGGAGTGTCGTCCGAAGGCCGCGACGCGGGAAGGCCGGTCCACCAGAAGTGGACCGGCCTTCCCGCGTAACCGGCAAAGTGGCCGCGCTGGGCGTTGCGTCAGCGCGAGACCGGATCACCCCCGCCGCACGGCGGGGAGAGGCCATGCGCTCAGCGCGAGACCTTGCCGGCCTTGATGCACGAGGTGCAGACGTTGAGCCGCTTCGGCGTCCGACCGACCATCGCACGCACCCGCTGGATGTTGGGATTCCAACGGCGGGACGTACGGCGGTGCGAGTGCGAGATGTTGTTGCCGAAGCCCGGCCCCTTGCCGCAGACGTCGCAGTTGGCAGCCACGGGTCACTCCAAAGACTTCAGATGCACTTACAGTGAAATCCCGGCGTCGGCAGGATCAGATGATGACCGGCACTGCCAGGGAATTGGGATAGAGCCCGAGCGGGTCGGGCAACCGGGGAAGCATACCTCGCCCCCGTCCGGACCACGAAATTACCACGGCCCGTACCGCCCTCCCGGCCCCGCCCCCGGCCGTGGCGGGCACTAACCTTCGCCCGTCGCAGATGTTCTCCCCGGCCACCCGGCCGCAAGCACCCAGGAGGCCCATCCGTGCCGCACCCGCTCGACGCCGCCGCGGTACGGGAGTGGAGCGCCCAGGCGCTCGACGCGCTGGGCCGCGTCCGCGAGACCATCGACGCGATCAACGTCTACCCGGTCGCGGACGCCGACACCGGCACCAACCTCTACCTGACGGTGGAGTCCGCCGCCCGTGCCGTCGAGGCCGCCTGCGCGGGGGAGCCCACCCCGGCACAGGCGGTGCGGGCCATGGCGCACGGCGCGCTGATCGGCGCACGCGGCAACTCCGGGACGATCCTGGCGCAGCTGCTGCGCGGCATGGCCGAGGAGATGGCCGAGGCCCATGAGGACGGCGGGGGCCGTGAGCGGGGCGGGGACGACGGGGAGCCACTGCGGCGCGCGCTGGTCCGTGCCGCGGCCGCGGC
>NZ_JBXUOY010000150.1:0-12883 GCF_057196705.1 Streptomyces sp. ATLC9
GAAGCCTCTGGTGGAGACGGATTTCTTGGTCGAAAACCCATCTACCAGGGGCTTCACCTGTCTGTCACCCCAACTGCCCCTCCAGCCGAACAGGTTGGAAAGAGCTCAGTGTGCGAACTGCCTCTACTGGCGTGCCGACCTGGTGACGAGAGGGATGGGCGATGTAGTTGCGCAGGGAAGCCAAGGCGCTCTCGACTGCACGGCTTCGCCGACCGCGAAGCAGCCCGGCTGCGCGGGCCCACTTGCGTAGCCCGTTCAGCGTTCCGTTGAACTCGATGGGTGCGTCGCCCACTATCAACCTGACATTTTTCCGTCTCAGCTTCTTCACCAGCCGCGCCACGTCCTCGTATGTCGTGACGGGAAACGAGTTGACCATCCCGGTCTCGATCCAACGGAATGTGACGGTCCCCGTGCACCACTCCATGAACCGGTCACGGAGGGCCTGCTCGAAGACCAGCAGGGTCGCGCCGTCGACGAGCGTGTAAACGTCGTAGCAGAGCACGCCGTAGGCATATACATTCCGCAGTCGCTCGAATGTCCGGCGGGTTCCCTCGGCCACTTGGTCGGCTATCTCTATCCCCACGATCTGGTGCTGCTGGAATTCCGCAGCCTCCTCCGGGTGCATGTGCCCCCCCCCGAATCCGAGCGGCCCAAATGCCAATGACAGTTCGTCTGCGGCCTGCAGTTCTTTCAGCGAACGGATTTCCACGGGGTGCTCCTGTTCCTGGGCAACAGGCCAGGATGCCATCGCCGCGCCGAACCTTCCACCGTTCTCTGCGGCTTCACCTGTCCGGCACGTGTCCTCCCCGTGAGGCAGTTCGCCTGGGGCAGACAGGAAAGAATCGCGAAAGACTGGCCAACGGGGTAGGGGCATGTCAACCTAGACGACCTTCCCGGAAAATCCCAGGTCAAAGGGTGATCGCTTGTGACCGTGGCTCCCGTGACCCCCGCATTCTCCACCACCGTCGGGGCTCTGCGGCTGCGCGAGTGGCAGCTCGGCCCAGGCCAGCCGACCCTCGTGCTCGACCAGTTCAGCGAGCAGGACTTCAACCTGGTCGTAGACGACCGAGCCGACGTGCACGTCAACTCAAAGGATGGCCGCTTCTATCTTGGCTGGTTCCCGCTCGGACGCCCCGGCACCAGTGGGGAGGGCTGGAAGATCGCCGTCACCGGAACGGCCAAGGAGCCCGGGTACCACATCTCCTTCGGCACCGAGACGCCAGCCGATATCGTCGCTGCCGCCGTAGCGCGAGTGCTGAAGACTTCCCGGCGTGTGTAACGCCAGAAGCCCGAGCCGGAGGTCCTTACTGGAGACTGCTTTCCTCTCCGGCTCATCGGCGGCGCCGCAGCCCGTCACTCCCACTCGCTTTTCCTCTTACAAGGAGGCTGCTTGTGAAGCACACGGAGATGACCGTCGGCGACCTCATGGACCTCTTGTCCACCTGCGACCGCAACGCTCCGGTGCGGCAGGCGATGAACCCGTTCTTCCCGATGGCGCACCGCCTCGAACAGGTCGTCCAGGCCACGGACGAGACCGGGCAGCCCGTCGTCTACCTCGCCGAGGGCCGGGACGCGGACACGCAGCTCGGCCATCTGCCGCCCGAGATCGCCGTCGCCCTGGCCTGGCAGGCTCCCGTCCAGGCACCACCGCGCCGACCCCGCCGCACCGCCGGTGGCCGGTAGACCCGCACCCAGCCCTTGGAGGCGCCCCTGAACCCCGATTTCCCGCTCGACCCGTCCACCCCGAACAGCACTCAGCCCGCGTACTGGGTCGGTCCCCGACACCTGGCCGGTGACGACGGACTCCTCTACGACGCCGTCGCCGACACACTCGCCGGTCTCGGCTGGACGAGCTTGACGATCGTCCGCGGACGACAGGAGCCGGACGAGGCGCCGGAGGACCGGCAGGTCCTGCGCAGCACCGTCCTGCACATCAGTCCCGACACCCTCCGGTGGGCCCAATGGGGCCTGCCGGACGAACCGTTCCACCTGGGGGACCTGCCGATCGCCTGGCAGATCTCCGCTCGCGCGGACACCGGCAGCCCGCTCGCCCAGTGGTCGGCCTACTTCACCCCCGACGTCCCCGGGGAGGTTCTGGTGGACTTCCTCGTCGCGCTCGATGCCCGCGAGCAGCCCACCGCGTCGTTCGCCGGTTCCGAGTCGGTCCTCGACGCCGTCACCGCGCACGGTTGGCTGCGTGACGTCGACCGGCCCGGCGGGGGAGCGGCCGATCCGACCTTCACCTCCCATCTCGGCCTCGGCGAGGTACCGCCCCTCATCCAGGACGCCGACCCGCGCGCTCTGGTGGCCGAAGCCGGTGAGATGGCGGGGCCGCCCGGGTGGCAGGCGTGGGCGGAGCCCGAGGTCGGTGCCCGGTGCCTGTGGGCCGTGTCCTTCGGGGCCGGCGTGCCGCACGACCTCGTCGCCGCGTTCGCAGGCTCTCTCAGCTCCACCGCACCGGTCCTGCGCCGAGTGCTGCCCGAGAGCACCCGGGATCGGCTTCTGCGCGCTCCGGCCGACTGAGGACCAGCGCCTTCCTCGATCCGATGTGTGAAGTCCTGCTTCTCCGATCGGAGGGGCCGGACTTCACGCTGTTCCGGCTCCTTGGAGTTCACGGAACCGTGCCCCGCTGACAGAGCGCGGCGGAGTCTCCGGCCATCACTTCGGTTGGTCGGCTGGAGACTCCGTTGGGCGGTGCGTCAGCGGGGCGCTGCCACTTCGGCGAGAGCCTTGTCGATGTGCCGGACGACGGGAGCGGGTGGGCCGGAGACGATCGGCAGCACGCTGCCGTACCGGATCGCGGTCTGCCTCACCATGTTGTCCTCGCCGTGTGCGGAAGCGGAGGTCAGCGGCCGAGGTGCCGCAGGCAGTCCTCGAACGTTTCGTGGTGCGCGTCCGCGGGGCCGGCGTGCCGGTTGTACCAGGCGGTGTCGAGACGAGCCTCGCACTGCTGATGCCCGGCCTGGCAGCGAAGCCAGATCTGATCGCGTGTGGAGAGGACGAGCCACCCTCGGTACGCGCCGCACTCGACACAGGTGACGACCTCGCCGTCGAGGGTGATCGGCCACGGCCAGGGCATCATCCGGCCATCGAGCTGATCGTGGCTGGGGACACGCAGTTCAGGCGGGAGGAAGTCGTCCACCATCGGCGTCGGCTCGGCGGGCTTTTGCGCGGCCCGCATCCGCTCGACCTCCGGCGGTACCCGGCCAGCCAGCCGCACGTACGCCTCGTGGTGCCGGCGTTGCAACTCGTCGGACTCCTCCGCACGGCGGCGTATCCGGTGAAACACTCTCGCGTCCTCCCTCGTCTCGTCCTGTACGCGTCATGATCGTGTCGCGATTCCCCGCCCAGCTTCAATTCACAGACTCCACAGTCACGACCGCCCGTGCCGGGACCTGGGCCGGCCCGGTGCTCTCTGCTCCGCACGGTGCGTCGACTGCTTGGCTGCTCGCTCGCCGATCGCCATGCCGCTGATGTCGGTGGGCAGCTCGGCAGTCCTGCGCAGCCGCCACACCAGAACATTGCTGACGGACTCCGCCGTGCCGAGCTCCCGCCGCCCGGCGGCCTCGGCGAGCAGCGTGGTCGGGTCGTGGCCGGCGGCTTCGGTGTCGGTGAGGGTGGCGGCGAGCGCGTACCAGCCGGGCTCGGCGAGGACCTGTTCGGCGAGTTCCGGCAGGGCTGCGCGCAGCACCGCCGCCTGCCGGCGGAGCAGAGGGCGGGCCAGGCCCCGGCCGCGCTGGTGGAGAGCGCCGAGGGGCTGGACGGCGGTGGCCTGATAGGCGGCGCGCAGGTGCTCGGCGGCACGGCGGGCCGCGGTGGCCTGCTGGGCGTGCTCCCTCTTGGCGTGCCAGTGCGCGGTGGCGGTGACGAGGAAGAGCAGCATGTCGATCGCCATCGCGGTCGTGGCACCGTCCTCGCCCCGGCCGAGGGCGGGACCACTGCGGACGAGTTCGCGGGCGGCCTGCCGCAGCGCCCGGTCGTGCCCGCGCTCGGCGCGGACACGGGAACGGGAGGCGCGCTCGAAGGCGAAGGCGGCATCGCGCAGCTCGCGGCGGGTGTGGGCGGCCGAGGTCTGCGCCAGAGCGTCCAGGACCTCGCCCGCGGCGGCGATGCACGCGGCGGCGACCGCGTCCTCGCCGTGCTCGATGGGCGGCAGCGCCGTCCACGCGGCCGACGCGGCCTGTCGGCGCGCGGCGGCCGGGCCACCCGGCACCGGAGGCGAGGCCGGAGCCGCCGTAGAGGCCCCCTGGCCGTGGTCGTCGGCGGACCAGCGCTCCCGGACCCGGGGCAGCGACAGGTCCGGGGCGAGGCGGGCGCCGGGGTAGAAAACGGGCTCGCCGTCCTTGTTGCGGTCGTCGGGCAGGGCCACCTTGTAGCCGAGCAGATCACCGGAGGGAGCGACACGCTTGCGGATCAGCAGGCCTGCGGCGGCCAGCCGGTCGAAGAACTCCGTCTCATCGGCCGCTCCGGCCACCGCGCGGCGTACGGTCTCGCGCAGCTCCTCCCGTGCGGTGCGCTCCCGGCCCTGGCGCTTGGCCTTGTGGCGCTCGGCGCTGGTGGGGCGTTTCGCGGCGGTGCGGTCCCCCTTGCTGAGGCGGCGCAGGCCCAGCTCGGCCTCCAGGGCGCGAGCCTGGGCCTGGACGCGGGCGGCGTCATTGTGCAGGCCGGGCTTGTAGCCGTCCTCGCGGACGAGGGTGGCGACGATGTGGATGTGGTCGTCGGCGTGCCGCACGGCCGCCCACCGGCAGCCCGCGCCGCCCGATTCGGGGTCGTCGATGCCGGCGGCGGCGACCATGCGGCGGGCGATGTCCCCCCACTCGGCATCGGTGAGGGTGCGGTCCTCGGTGGCGTTGCGGACGGACAGGTGCCAGACGTGCTTGCTCGGCCGTTCGGAGGCGTCGATGTTTCCCAGAGGCTGGTCGAGGAGTCGCTGGAGCTGTTTGAGGGTGGTGGTCCCGTCGCGGCCGGGGTCGGGGGCGTTGCCGTCCCAGGAGGCGACCAGGTGCGGGTCGGTGTGTTCCTCGTACTTGCCCGGCCCGTACAGGTAGTGCAGGAGGCCGAGGGTGCGCTGCCCGCGTTTGTGGATCCTGGGGATCATGCCGGTGGTGTGTTCCTAGTCCTGGTGGAGGAGCTTTTCGGTGGCGTGCTGGACGCGCTGGACGGCGCGCTCGGTGGCGGCGATGACGGCGTCGAGCTCGGGAGGGTGGGCCCCGGAGTTGATCGCGCGGGCGACCTGGTTGAGGTTGCTGCCGACGTGACCGAGGTGTCTGCGGGCGGCGAAGAACTCCGCGATCACCTCCCGCTCCCCGGCGACCATGCTCGCGGCCCGGTCCGGGTCGCGAGCGGCGCTGAGGGCCGAACGGGCGAGGAAACCGGCGACGGTCAGACCGGCGGCCTCCGCACCGGCGGTCACACGGGCGAGTTCGTCATCGCTGAAGCGCGTGTTGCGCACATGAGGGCGCCGGCGGCGCTGGTACTTGCGGCGTCGGGTACGAGGCGGCGGCGGGGCGGGGAGTGGTGCAGCTTGTTCATGGCCCCGTTCTTCTTCCTGGGGCTGCGGTCCGCCCTCGGTCGCAGCCTCTTCGTCAGGCGTCCCCCGGCGCCGGGCGAGTTCCTGCACCATCGGGGCAGGGGAGCCCTTGGATGCTCCGCTCAAGGCGGAGTATCCAAGGGGATAACTTGCTCCGCTCGGGACCGGGTTGGGGTCAGACGCGGGTTCCGGGGCGGTGCCGTTGTCGTTGGGGTTCGTCATCGGATGCGGGGCCTCGGGGAGCGCACGCGGTGCTGGACGCTGGCGGCCTGCTCAACGACATCGGCCGGCCCCGCGAAGACGTGGACGGGCTTGCCGGGAGCGCGTTGGACGAGCCGCCCGCCGTTCGGGGTGAGAACCGCGGTATGCGGGAGCCGCCGGTGGACCGGGAGGTCCGCCCGTGTGACGGCCTCGGTGGTCGCGGGCGCGGAGGAGCAGGTGGAGCAGGTGGAGCAGGGAATCACGCGAAGCCTCCTGGAGCGGGGTGGTGGCCCGGCCGTGAACCGGGCCACCTGTGGGTGGTAGGAGTTTTGACCTGTCGTCCTTCCGGTCAGCCGCACTCGGGGCAGCGCCCGACGTGGCCGGTCAGCGCTCGCGCCATCCGCGCCTTGGCCGACGCGGCGTGCTTCGCGCTGGACTTCGCCGAAGGCTTGCCGGCGTGCCGCTTGGAGTGGGCGTTCAGGAAGGCGATCTCGCGCTCGTACTCCTCGCGGATGGCCGCGAAGCGGCGGCAGGTCTTCATCGAGTGGTACTCCTTGTTCTCGTGGTGCTCGCCTCGCTCCGCAGTTGTGCGAGGACAAGGCTCAGCCGGTCGTTCCGGCCGCCCTTGAGCCCCTTCCGACGGAGGATCTCCCGTAGCTGGACGCGGGTGATGGCTGCGTTGCCGTCCCGGGCGAGTAGGGCGGGGACGTGGGGGAGGACCTGCTTGACGAGGTCCTCCACGGATTGCTCCGGCTCGCGCGGCGACCGCGGCGTCTGAGGGGTGCGGGACCGGCCACCGGGCTTGCTGCTCTTGGACCTCGGGGTTGGCTTCCGCCTGAGGGGGGCCTTGTGTCCCCGGTCCCCGGTGGGGATCGTCCCCGTGCCGGTGTCCTTCGGTCCCTGGTCCCCGGTGGGGGCGGTCCCCGACTCGGTGCCTCTTGGTCCCCGGTACGGTTCAGGGCCCTGAGCAGGAGATTCGAGTGCAAGCCGTCCATCGCTCACACGGTCCCCGGTCCCCGGCGCGGTCCCCGCTTCACAGTCCCCGGACCTCGCAGCACGGTCCCCGGTCCCCGTGCTGCGGTCCCCGGGACCGGGGACCGGTCCCCTCCCATTGCACAGTCCCCGGTCCCCAGTGGCTTCGGACGTAACGCGGGGACCGTCGGTGGCGGTCGTGGCGCTTCGGCCGATCGGTGCGGGGACCGTGGCGGTCCCGTCGTGGTCGTGATGCGGGGACCAGGGGGAGGGCAGCGGGACCGTGGCGAGCGCGAGTGCGTGTCGGCGTGCGGCGAGCTGGTCGAGCAGTTCGGCGCGCCGGGCGGGGTCCGTGCCGACCGAGGCTTTCCCGATCGCCTTCGACAGCCGGCGTGTGAGACGCCGACCGCACCAGTTCCGTTGCTGTTTCGGGGTGCGCTCCGCGAGGCGGGTGGCGAGGGCGACGGCGCGGGCGGTGGCGCGGTCACGGGTGATCTGTGCGGCGTCGCGGTCCCGCGCGGCGATGCCCAGTCGGGACAGCAGGCGCTCGCGTGCCTCCCGCCCGAGGGTGGCGATCAGGCCGTGGGAGGCGGCTCCGGGGGTGCGTAGGCGCAGCTCGATGCCCATGGCGAGGTGCCAGAGCATCGCCGCCATGATCGGCCCGACGAATGCGCGGACCGTGCCGCCGACCGGACCGCTCTCGGCATAGGCGGGGATCACCTGTACGCCGGTGATGACCCAGACCAGGGTTCCCGGCAGCCCTGGAGCTCCCTGGCTCGCCAGGTTCTGCCGGGCCATCAGGGCGGTCGCGAAGAGCGCCAGCTCGGCGGCGCCGAACATCGCGGCGCGCTCGGCGGTGCCGGCCATGTCGAGGTAGTCGGCGGCGAAGCGCCAGCTGGTGTCGGCGCTGTAGGCGGTGCAGCCGAGCGCGGCGACGGCTGCGACCTTGACCGCCGGGTTCCCGGGACGTTTCCGCGGGAGCTTCCCACACCGCCGGACTGCCCAGCCGGTCAAGGCCAGGGCCGCGGCGGCGACGAGGACACCGGCGGTGAGGAGGAGGGGCAGGTCCGGTGCGGCACCGAAGGACAGGAGGTGGGTCATGCGGCCTTTCCGAGAGGGGCGGTCGCGGAGACCGACTTCGCCGGGCGGGGCACCGGTGGCTTCGTGCCAGGGCCGGCGGCCGCGGGACGGTCGTCTGCCGGGGCCGTCTGCTTCCGCCTCTTGTTGTTCCCGCGCCTCGGCACGCCGAGGTTCCGGTCGCGGTCGAAGACCTTGTTGGCCGCCTGCCGCAGCAGGTCGCGCGCGTGCTTGTGGCTGATCTGGAGGGCGCAGGCGAGCCGGTCGGTACGCCAGCCCCGTACGTAGGCGTGGTCGATGACGACCTGGCGCTCGGCCTCGGTCAGGTGCACGTCGCGGCCATTGAAGAACGCGACCACGCGGTCGTAGTCGAGGCGCTGGGGCAGACCGTCGTGCCAGGGGCGCCGCTCGGCCTCGGTCAGCCCGCCCCAGATGCCCTCCCTCAGGACGTTCTCCAGCGCGAAGTCGAGGCAGTCGCGGCGGACCGGGCACAGGCCGCACAGCTCCTTCGCCTCGGCGATCGCCTCGTAGTCGCGGGGGAGTGGGAAGAAGACGGCGTCGGCGTCCTCGGGGTCCATGCCGTGGCACACGCCGTACGTGTGCCAGCTGGTGTCGCCGATGGCTCGCAGGCCGGTGGTCGGCGCGTCGTGGGTGGTGATGTGACGCAAGGTGCTCTCCGGTGTGCTGCCGCACCGGCCGGTCACGGTCGGCGGCCGGCGGGTGCGGGGTCTGGTGCGGGCCGCGGCGCGGGGCGGGTGCCGCGGCCCGGCGGGACGGGGACGAGGCGAGCCGGTCAGGCGATCGCGGTTCGCGGGGTCTGCCGGGCCGCCGCGAGGTCGAAGCGGCCGGGGTGCGGGGTGGCGCGGGGTGCGCTGCCGCGCGCACTGCCGTCGGGGCCGACCCGTCGGCGACGGCACGGCTCTCCCACTCGTGCGTGGCACCACTCACAGCGCACCGACAGGGCGTCGGGCCGCCCCTGGGCGATGGCCGCCTCGCGAGCCGTCCGGGTGGGCCGGTAGGGCGCGAGGGCGGCCCGGGCCTCCGCAGGGATGCAGGAGCCGATCTGCCGCAGCCTCTCCTCCAGGTCGGGACTGACCCGGCCGCCGGTGATCTGCCGGTGGTGTGCGGGCTCGGCGTTCCCCGAGGCCACGGCGCGCCGGGTGCTGACCAGCTCGGCGGTCCAGGCGGCCTGGTCGTCCGGGTCGGCCGCCGGGGGCGGGTCGGTGTGCCGCTGCAGGCGGTCGCGCCGGTAGGCCTCCCACGGGCGGGCGACGTCCGCGGGCAGGATCTGATACGGCGAGACCCGGATGTGCTCCCGGGCGGCGACACGGGCGTCCCAGCCGTGCGGTGTGGCCATCGGCACGTCCGCGAGCAGCTCGTGCCACTGGGCGAGCTGGTCGCGGGCCTCGCCCTGGTCGGTGCGGATGGTGCGGGGGTCGAGTCGGCCGATGTAGGCCAGCAGGGCGGCGGTTTCGCGGCGGTCCACGGCTACTCCTCCGTTCCGGTCGGCTCATCGAGGGCGGCGAGGAGCGCCGCGGTGTGGGCCTCGGCGCGGGTCATCCCGCCGGCGGGGGCGGGTCCGCCCTTGCCGGGCAGGGCGTAGAGGTGAGGGCGGGCCGGAGGGTGTTCCCGGGCGATCCAGGAGCGCCAGTCCGCTGCCCAGGCGTCGGCGGGGCGGCGCCCGCGGTCGGCCCGGTGGGCGCGCCACTTCGCGTCGGCGGCGGCCAGGCCGTCCTCGCCGAGGCGGTCAAGGTGGCCCTGTCGGCGGGCCCAGGCTTGGGTGGCGGGGTCGATCCGCCAGTCGCGGGCCGAGGTGACGGCGGCACCACCACTGCTGCCCTTACGGTTCACCTTCGGTTCTCTACGGTTCTGGGGGTCGGATCCTGTACCCCGCCGGGGCCGGATTCCGGCACGGTGAGGGGTCGGATCCCGTCGTGAGGTGCCGGGTTCCGTACCGGCCGGATTCCGCCGGGAGGGCGCGGATTCCCCGCCCTCCCTGGGCCAGATCCCGTACCGCCGGAGCCTGGTCTCGTCCAGCTCGGGTACCGGGTCCGAGTCCGTCGGCGGTTCGACGTACGCGTCCGGATCCTCTCGCCGGGCCTCCGCGACCTTGGCCAGCCATGCGGCTGCGCGCGGCAGGCGGTAGACGGTGGCGCGCTGCGGGCCCTGCAGGTGCTCCGGCACCTGGAGTTCGCCGCTCCCGGTGAGCGCGCTGAGCGCGTCGCGTACCGCCGTCCGGCTCGCGTTCGTGCGCTCGACCAGGCTTGTGTGGGAGGCCCAGGCGGCGCACTGCTCGTCCGGGACGCGGTCGGCGATCGACAGCAGGACCAGACGCGCGGTGCCCTTGCTGGAGCTGCGTTCCCACACCCACTCGCGGGCATCCACGCTCATCGGCTGCTCCCGTCCGCCGGGTGGGAGGCGCGCGCCGGCGCGGTGACCGGAGCACTGTGACGTCGTCGGCGGGCGGGGTCGGAGAGGCGGGCGGCTGCCGCGCAGGCCGGGCCGTCGGGCCTTTCGCGCAGGACGGAGCGCATGCGAGAATCTCCCTTGGTGTTGCCACGCTGAGACGCCCCCTGGAAGGGATCAGCGTGGTGATGGTGGCGATCTCCGCCCTTGCCGGGGCGGGTTGTGCCGTTCAAGCGTCCGGCGTCCGGGAGTTGCCGCTCTCGGGCGCCGTCGCTGTACGCGGGCCTACGGGGCCCGGGGTGTGCGCATGCCGCTGTTCCTCACGCTCGTCGTGGCGGGCGGGCTGCCCGAGGGACGACGAACATACGCGCGGCCCCATGCCAAGATCCAGAGTTGGTTCTTGAACCCTGTAGAAGTCGCACGGCCTTGCGTGAAGAGGCGTAGGCGGCCATGAGTGGTCCTTGCGTAGGGGGTGCGGCGGACGCCGCAGAGGGTGACACGCTGCGTGCACCCACCCGACGCTTCAACACTTCGGTGTTGCTGTGACTGGAACATACGCCAGGGTGATCCCTGCATGTCAACACTGCAGTGCTCCGCCCCGCGGATTGACCCCAAGATCTGCACTGAAGTATCGTCCGGGCTTCAGTGCACAGGCGGGAGGAGTCAGCGATGGTGGAGCCCGGGGGCTCGGCGGAGGCGTCCGTGGGCGCGGCCGACGCTCGGCAGCCCACTCTCGCCGACAAGCTGAACTACCTCTTCCAGACGGTGAGGAACCCGGCCACCGGCAAGCGGTACACCAACGCCGAGGTTGCCCGGGCCATCCGCGAGGGCGGTGAGGCGGACGGCCTGACGATCTCGGAGAGCGCCATCTCGCAACTCCGCTCCGGGGCCAAGCCGAATCCGACCGTGCGAACCGTCGAAGCCCTCGCCCGCCACTTCCATGTCACGCCCCAGTACTTCTTCCCCGACTTCGACGCCGAGGAGTCCGAGAGGATCCGCGCCTCCATGGAGCTGATCGCGGCCGTCGGGGACGGCGATGTCCGGGGACTCGCGCTGCGCGCCAACGGCCTCTCGGCCGACAGCCTGAAGATGATCACGGCGGTGATCGAGCAGGCGCGTCGGCTGGAAGGGCTTGATGAAGTTGGGGAGTGACGCGGCCGACTTCATCCGGCGCGCTGCTCTGGGCGGCATTCCGTCGAGATCCTCCTGGTTAATCGTCAGCCTCGTTTGAGGGTTTGACCGGATCGCCGTGAACGCTGCGATCCGATCGACGTGAACTGCGCAAGTGTGCTCGCTCGGGGGTTACGGCAAGGATCTCGTTCATGTTCAATCGGCGCTATGCGCGAAAAGAGGCGTGGCTGAGGAGGAAGTGCGAGGAGCAGCTACGGGGAATCGAGATATCCGATCCCTACGCGGTGGACGAGATATGCCACCAGTTGGCGGTCAAGCGTGGACGACCGCTGCACCTCCACGAACTCCCTGAACTGGGAGGCGTCAACGCCCCCTGCGGTCTCGTGATCTCGTTCGGGAGCGGAGACCACATATTCCACGTGAGGGCGGTGAGCGAGCGGCACCGTGCCCAGATAGTCCGCCACGAATTGGCTCACCTGCTACTCGGTCACACCAGTGAGAACGCAAGCGTCGTGGAGTCGCTCCTGTCGGTCATGCCGCAGGGGATCGACTCATCGGCCGTGCTGACCGCGCTCGGGCGGACCAGCTACGACAGCGAGGCCGAGTACGACGCCGAGCTGGCCGCGTCATCCCTCGGTGAACTGTTCGAAGAACTGGCCCACTCCGGCCGAGCACTAGGGCGATCAGGCGCCGTGACGCGCCTCGACGACGCCCTGGCTCACCCCCGGAGGAACCGCCGCTCATGAACATCCCCACCATCGTCGCCGGCGCTCTGTGGCTCGTGGCGCTGTGGCGCCTGCCGTCCATCCGGCACTCCCGCAAGCAGCGAAGCCTGGCGCTGACCTTCGTATGCCTGGCCGCGGCCATGACGCTCGAAGTCCCCGAGGCCAAGGCCGCCGTCAACGACGCGGCCGGCGCCGACATGAGACTGCCCCCGCTGCTGAAACACCTGCTCGGTGTCGCCTCCGCCGCATACCTCCTCGACTTCGTCATCGCCGTCGTCCGGCCCCAGGGCCTGGCGCGCCGCACCAGGCTGGCCGCGGTCGGCGTCACGCTCCCTCTCATGCTCGCCTTCTACGCGCTGGCCAACTGGACGCCGGGAGGACCGGTCAGACTGGGCGAGGGAGAGGGGGCGGTCTTCTCCGTCCTCTACACGGCGGTCTTCACGCTGTACATCGGCGTCGCCATGATCGTCGCCACCTGGCTGTTCCTCGGCGGCGTCCGGCACAGCCGGACCCTTCTGGGGAAGGCCGGCCTGGGATTCCTGGGCCTCGGCACCCTGCTGGGCAGCCTCTACGCCCTGCAGCGCGTTGTCTTCGTCACGATCCACCTCTCCACCGGCACCGGACACCCGGAACTGGAGGACCTTCTCTCCACGACGCTCAAGCAGACGGCGATCCTGTCGATCTCGCTCGGGGTCTGCCTGCCGCCCCTCTCCGTCGCCGTGGATTACGCTAGCCTCGGGCTTTCATGAGGTGGGCTGTCCGACAGGCGGTCAGGAAAACAGAGAGTGCCTCTGACCAGCGAGAATGAGGATTGTCGAGGTCCTTGTTCCTGCCACCGTCG
>NZ_JBXUOY010000151.1:0-12862 GCF_057196705.1 Streptomyces sp. ATLC9
CCCCCACGTCCTTGGCGTCGTGTGGGGGGCGCCAACCCGGTGTGGCAGCCCCCCCCCCCAAGTCTCCTCTCGCTCAAGCCCGTTGCCGCTCACCCGGAGGCGAGCAGCCAGGCGGCGCCGGAGGCGGACAGGACGGTGAGCGCCGTCAGGGCGGTCTCGGCCACGGCGAGCGCGTAGCGCGTCACCGCGTAGACTGCCGCGCCCGTCGCGCCCGGCAGTCGGCGCAGGCGCTGACCGGGCAGGACAGATGCCCGCCGGGCCGCCCGGTGGCGACCCGCGCCCAACCGATGTAGGCGAGCGGCGCGCCGCGAGTGCCGCAGTGGACGCAGGCCCGGCCGTTGAGGCGGTCGCCGGGGGTGTCGGCGGGCAGTTCGATCACCTCGTCGGATGTGCCCCGCCTCGGCAGCGGCGCGGCGCTCACACCCACTCCCCCGTCCGCCCGTACCGGTCGCGGCACTCGATCAGCCGGCCGAGCTGCGCGTAGTGCAGCTCCAACTGGCCGGGCTCCAGCACCATCTCGGTCTCGACGGACACGCCGTCGTCCCCGTGGACGGTGACGGCGACGGTCACCCGGTCCCGCACCCGGTCGTACCGCGCATCCCTCTTGCTTGGCGTTGCGTGCATCACTCGACCCTCCTGACATCCGGTCACCGGGCCGCGAACGCCCGGCGTTACGACTTGGACACCCAACGTGTCCGGTTCACCATGACATCGCAACCATTCGAAGTGCAACACGAACACTTAACTTCGCCGATTCACGCACCCACGGCCCACTTCTTCGGCAAACTGATCTCTCGTCAAAGCTGTCGAAGGAGAACCCATGCCTGCCGACCCCACACCCACAGTCCGACGCCGTCGGCTGGGATCAGCACTGCGGAGGCTGCGTGAGGCGAAAGACCTCACCCTGGAGGACGCGGCACGTCACCTGGAGTGCCACAAAGCGACGATCTCCCGCCTGGAGCTGGGCCGTTCAGGGGTGCGAACTCGCGACCTGCGTGCGTTGCTCTCGCTCTACGGCGTCACCGACACAGCCCGGGTTGACGCCTTCCTGGAGATGGCACGCAAGGGGAAGGAGTCGGGCTGGTGGCAACGCCATGCCGGCGTACTGCGCCCCGGGTACACCGACTTCATCGAACTCGAAGCTGAAGCGGCCGAGATCAGCTGCTACGAACCGCTCCTCGTGCCCGGTCTCCTTCAGACCCGTGACTACGCCCGGGCAGTGATCAGCGCCTATCCATCGGTACGGACAGAGGAGGATGTCGAGCGCAGGATCGAGGTACGCGCCAACAGGCAGAACTTGTTGACCGATGGACGGGGCGTTCAGTTCTGGGCCGTGATCGGGGAAGCTGCTCTGCGCAGCAGGGTCGGTGGTCCGGAAACGATGAACCGGCAGCTCCGCCATCTGCTCTCCCTGGCTGAGCTGCCCAACGTCACCCTTCAGGTACTTCCGATCGACGCCGGAGAGCATCCCGGCGGCAACGGACCGTTTGTGATCTTCACCTTCCCGTTGCCGGAGGAGAGCCAGGTGGTCTGCGAAGAAGGCCTGATCACGACCGTCTACCTGGACAGCCCCGACGAGGTGAAGACATACGCTGATGCCCTCGACGCACTACGCGCGGCAGCACTCAGCCCTCGCCAGTCCCATGCAGCGATCGCCGAGTTGCTGACCGGCCGGTAGAGGAGATGGAGCAGATGGCAAAGGAATCGAACAGCGCCCACATACCGGGCGACTGGCGCAGATCCAGCTACAGCGGCGGCGAGGGCAACTGTGTGGAGGCCGCAGTTCTGCCCGGCGGGTGGACGGCCGTGCGGGACTCCAAGGACCCCGCCGGGCCGGCGCTCGCCTTCGGCGCCGCGCCGTGGACGGCCTTCCTGGAGCGGGTGCGCGCGGAGGGCCGAACGCCCACCGGCGGGGCGTAATCCCGTTGCCCGCGCTGTCGCTGGTGGCCGAGGGCCCCGGCGGCGAGGTCGTCGGCCATGTGGTCCGCACCCTGGCCGCGTACGACCCCGAAGACCCCGCCCCGCGCCGCGCCTTCACCTACGCCGAGCCGTTCGGCCGCGTGTGAGCGGGCAGAGAGCCGAAAACCCCTCCTGGGCACCACGCGATTCCGTGCGGGTCCGCCGTCCCGGACCCGCACGCGTTCGCGGCGAGCGACGGATACCCCGCTGACAGCGGACCCGGTTCAGGAGACGACGGCTCCTCCCAGATCGTCGGCCGCCTCGCGTCCCAGGGACCTGTCGCAGAACTGGACGGACCAGTTCCCCGCCGTGACGATGAACCTGGAAAGTTCCGGCACGCTGACGGCCAGGCGCAGCGCGTCGTCGCGCTCGGCGAACGTGCCGTGCAGTTCCAGGTAGGCGCAGGGTTCCTCCGACCGCTCCGTCACGCACGTCATCGCGTTCACCGCGTCCTTCTCCCTCTCACGCCCCTCGCACCCCACGGAGGCGTCCAGCGCGTCCGCGAGCGAGTCGAGATCCGTGTAGCGAGGCTTCTTCGGAATGTCGGGCAGCGGGAGCAGCGGCGGAAGAACGACTGCGTCAAGCGCCTCGGCGATCTCTGGTGCGTATGCGGGCTTCAGCACGCTGATGTACCAGTTGCCGGCGGCGACGATGGTGCGGAAACGCGGGGGTGTCCGCCAACTGGCAACGGAGTCACCCACCTCATCACGGGTGAACTCCTCGGTATCGAGCACATGTACCTCGTTCTCGACCTTCACACCATTGATCTCAGCCGCGCAGTCGAGACCGGATCCACCCCCCCTTCGCCGCAGGACCACACACTCGACACCGCTCCGCTCAAGTGCCGCCACCACCTCGTCCGCGGTCTTGAACACCGGTTTCACCGGAACGCTCTCAGGGAGGGGGGTGAGCGGCTCCGTATCCTTTCGCGTGAATGATGAGCAAGCGGTGAGAGCCATCACCAGGAGGCATGAGACCAGAGTCGGCACGGTTCTTCGCATGTCTCAGCCCCCCGCCGGGGGAATCGGGGGCGGAGCCGGGCTCGGGGACGGAGTGAGCGGACCGAGATCGGGGTCCTTCTCGCCAACGCCGCCGACCGGGTCACCGTCGCTGTAGATCGGCTCGATATAGACGTCCCGCGGCACCGGGGTCTGCGATTTCAACTGCTCCACGGCTTGAGCGCGCTCTTCGTCCCCGAGAGCCTCCCAGGCCATGGCGTCCTCCAGGTGCGGTTCGATCCTGTCCCAGTTCTCCCCCCGGGTCTTGATATCACCTCCGCGCCGGCCGGATTCATCGCCGTACATCTCGTTCAGCTCCCGGACCTCAGGAGTGTCGGCGGCATAGAGCACGAAGAGGTCCTTGTCCGATCTGGAACCGTATGGATCCTCCTTGAGTTCCTTCAGGTGGTAGGCGCTGAGCCGGACGTCCAACTGGGGGTTTGCCTCGATCTCAGCGGCGAGTTCGGCGTCAGTCAGCTCACTCATGTATCTTCCGTCGGTCAGTTTGAAGACCTCGCGGTTCCTCTCCAGAACCTCCCGCGCCGTTTCCAGTTTGATGTGGGTGATCCCCAGCGACTTGTCCGGTTTCGGCCCGACGGCGAGGCTCCAGTTGAAGAGCCGGCCGAACTCGGTGACCGGTCCGCGCAGGCTCGGGCTGTGGTTCTGATGCCACTGCTGCTCCTGCCACAGGACGGCCAGCAGGAGCTTCCGGCCGATGCCCGTCTCCAGCGCGGCCCGGTCCACCGCGGCGAGGACCGTCGGCGGGACGTTGATCCGGTGAAGCCCGTCGAGTCCGCCCGACAGACGCAGCGCGATGCCCAGCGGACTGTCGTCCTTGAGCGCGTCTCCCACCAGTTCCGGATCACCGATATCGGTAAGTCCCTCGATGGTGCGCAGGACCCGCGCGGCCTCGATGTCCGCCCGGGTGGCCTTCGACAGCGCGGCGGAGATGACATCGCGGACGTCCGCCACTCGCGGGACTTCGTGCCCGTCCTCGACCGACGGGGGTGGCCGGTCACCCTCACCGAGACCGAAGCCGACCACGCGGGCGCGGTGATGACCGAGTACGACCCCGAGCGGCAGCGCTGCGTCCCGGCCCGCGCCGGGGGCCCCCTGGAAGCCGGCCGCACCGCGGCCCGCGTCCTGGCCCGCGCCGCGGGCCTCCGCGTGCCGGGATAGCCACCTGTGAGGGGCGGTAATTCCGGATCTCCGCCCCTCATGGTGAGGTCGTCGCGGGTTCGGCCCGGCCCCCCATCTCAGATCCGCGCGGGCGGCACAGCAGGATGAGGAGGAGCGTGACGCCCGTGCCCGAGGCGGACATCGGTTCCATCTTGTACACGGCGTAGGCCAGCAGTCCCGCCTCCAGCAGCGCGCAGACCGCGAGGGCCCGCCCATTGGAGTGTCCGGAGCGCATGGACCGGGCGAGGACCCAGCACATCCACGCGCTCATGACCGTGAAGGCCACGCCGAGCGCGTAAAGGCGCATGTTCTCGGCCCTCGTCTCTTCGACGGGATTGTCAAGCGGCCCAAGGGAATCGTTCCATCCGGGCAACAAAACGAAGGCGAAGAAGGCGACGAACAGGGCCTGGCAGATGACAAGGAGGATGGCTGCCACCGCCGCGAGACGACGCATAAGAATCACACCATTCTTTGGACACCTGGGGCGCCAGGGTGCGTGATCGGCCCCTCACACACCCTGACGCAAAATTCGACTACCGGTGCGCCAAGCACAGATTGATACCACAGGTGGTTCAGGGCGCCGTCGCCTTCCGGGAGTGCGTACGAGGGTCAGGGGATGGGGCGGTGGACGTCCGTGCGGGCGGAGGGGCCGGGGGCGGCCTCGGCGATCCAGGGCCCGGGGGTGGAGGGGTCGACGACGCCCTCCTCCAGCCAGGTGTACGCGCCGCCCAGGACGCCGCGCACGACCTTGCGGTCGATGTCGTCGGTGTTGTCCCACAACCGGCCGAACAGCTCCTCGGCGCGGAGGCGGGCCTGGCGGCAGAAGGCGTCGGCGAGCTGGTAGGCGGCGCGGCCGTTCTCGCCGCGGGCGCGCAGCATCTCCGCCCGCACGCAGGCCGCGCTCATGGCGAACAGTTCGGCGCCGATGTCCACGATCCGCCCCAGGAAACCCTGCTTGCCCTCCAGTTTCGCCTGCCAGCGGGACATGCCCAGGAAGGTGGCGCGGGCCAGGCGGCGGGAGGCGCGTTCGGCGTAGCGCAGGTGGGCGGCCAGGTCGGGATGGCCGGCGGGGTGGAACTCCCGGTAGGAGCCGGGCAGCTGTCCGGGCCCGGCGACCAGTTTGGGCAGCCAGCGGGCGTAGAAGCCGCCGGCGCGGAAGGCGGCGCGGCCCTTGTCGGTGAGGGTCTTGTCGGGGTCGACCAGATCGCCCGCGACCGACAGATGGGCGTCGACGGCCTCGCGGGCGATGAGCAGGTGCATGATCTCGGTGGAGCCCTCGAAGATGCGGTTGATGCGCAGGTCGCGCAGCATCTGCTCGGCCGGTACGCCGCGCTCGCCGCGGGCGGCGAGGGAGTCGGCGGTCTCGAAGCCGCGCCCGCCGCGGATCTGGACCAGCTCGTCGGCCATCCGGTAGGCCATCTCCGAGCCGTGGAGCTTGGCGAGGGCGGCCTCGATGCGGATGTCGTTGCGGTCGTCGTCGGCCATCTGGGAGGCGAGGTCGAGGACGGCCTCCAGGGCGAAGGTGGTGGCGGCGATGAAGGAGATCTTGGAGCCGACGGCCTCGTGGCGGGCGATCGGCTTGCCCCACTGCTCGCGGGCCGCGGACCACTCGCGGGCGATCCTCAGGCACCACTTGCCCGCTCCGGCGCACATCGCGGGCAGGGAGAGGCGGCCGGTGTTGAGGGTGGTCAGCGCGATCTTCAGTCCGGCGCCCTCGGGACCGATCCGGTTGGCGGCCGGGACGCGGACGCGGTGGAAGCGGGTGACGCCGTTCTCGATGCCGCGCAGGCCCATGAAGGCGTTGCGGTTCTCCACGGTGATGCCCTCGGAGTCGGCCTCGACGACGAAGGCGGTGATGCCGCCCTTGTGGCCCTCCGAGGCCGGTACGCGGGCCATGACCACCAGCAGGTCGGCGACGACGCCGTTGGTGGTCCACAGCTTCACGCCGTCCAGGATGTAGCTGTCGCCGTCGGGTACGGCGGTGGTGGCCAGGCGCGCCGGGTCGGAGCCGACGTCCGGTTCGGTGAGCAGGAAGGCCGAGATGTCACCGCGGGCGCAGCGCGGCAGGAACGCCTTCCTCTGCTCCTCGGTGCCGAACATCCTCAGCGGCTGGGGCACGCCGATCGACTGGTGCGCCGACAGCAGCGCGCCGACGGCGGGGCTGGCCGATCCGGCCAGGGCGAGGGCGCGGTTGTAGTGGAGCTGGCTCAGGCCCAGGCCGCCGTACCCGGGGTCGATCTTCATGCCGAGCGCGCCGAGTTCCCTCAGCCCCTTGACCACCTCGTCGGGGACCAGGCCCTCGCGGTCGATGCGCGGGCCGTCGATCTCCGCCTCGCAGAAGGCCCGGAGCCTGGCGAGGAACTCCTCGCCGCGCCGGGCGTCCGTCTCCGCGGGCCGGGGGTGGGGGTGGATCAGGTCGAGGCGGAGGCGGCCGAGGAAGAGCTCCCTGGCGAAGCTCGGCTTGCGCCAGTCCCGCTCCCTCGCGGCCTCGGCCACCTGTCGTGCTTCGCGTTCGGAGACGGTCATCACGGTTCACCTCGCACTGCCGGGTACTGCGGAGGGCCGCCGGGGGGCGCCGGGGGCTTCCGGGGGGGCGCTGCGCGGTGCGCGTACCCGTCGTGCGCGTCGTGCACCGTTTCCGGGGCACGGTGCACCCGTGTGCCGCGGCATCGCGGTGGACGGCGGGCCCCGGCGGCGGCGAGCACCGCGGCGGCCCGTCCGGTCCCGCGCGGCGGTGGTGGTACGGGACCGGACGGGCCGGGGGCTACAGGTCCAGGCCGGTGAGGACCATCACCCGCTCGTAGGTGTAGTCCTCCATGGCGAACAGCACGCCCTCGCGTCCGACGCCGGACTCCTTGGTGCCGCCGTAGGGCATCTGGTCGGCGCGGTAGGAGGGCACGTCGCCGATGACCACGCCGCCGACCTCCAGGGCGCGGTGGGCGCGGAAGGCCGCCCGCACGTCGTGGGTGAACACCCCCGCCTGCAGGCCGTACCTGGAGTCGTTGACCGCGGCGAAGGCGGCCTCCTCGCCGTCGACCGAGGTCAGCGTGAGCACGGGCCCGAAGACCTCCTCGCAGGAGACCGCGGCGTCGGCGGGCACGTCCGCGAGGACGGTGGGGGCGTAGGTGGCCCCGTCGCGTTTGCCGCCGGTCAGCAGCTTCGCACCGGCGGCGACCGCCTCGTCCACCCAGGACTCCACCCGCTTCGCGGCGTCCTCGCTGATCAGCGGGCCGACGTCGGTGGCGTCGTCGGACGGGTCGCCGGTGGCCAGCGCCTCGACGGCCTCGACCACCCGGGGCGCCAGCCGGTCGTGGACCGAGGCGTCGGCGATGACGCGCTGGACGGAGATGCAGGACTGCCCGCCCTGGTAGTTGGAGAAGGTCGCGATGCGCCGCGCGGCCCGGTCCAGGTCGGCGTCGGAGGAGTAGTCGGCCAGTACGACGGCCGCGCCGTTCCCGCCCAGTTCCAGGGTGACGCGCTTGCGGGGCACGGTGTCCAGGATGGCCCAGCCCACCGGGCCGGAGCCGGTGAAGGAGATGACCGGCAGGCGCTCGTCGGCCACCAGGGAGGGCATGCGGTCGTTGGGTACGGGGAGCACCGACCAGGAACCGGCCGGCAGGTCCGTCTCGGCCAGCAGCTCGCCGATGAGCAGCCCGGACAGCGGGGTGGCCGGGGCGGGCTTGAGGATGATCGGCGTGCCGACCGCGATGGCCGGGGCCACCTTGTGGGCGCACAGGTTGAGGGGGAAGTTGAACGGCGCGATGCCCAGTACCGGGCCGCGCGGGAAGCGCCGGGTCAGGGCGAGGCGGCCGGTCCCGCCCGCGTCGGTGTCCAGCCGCTGCGCGGTGCCGCCGTTGAAGCGGCGGGCCTCCTCGGCGGCCCAGCGGAAGACCGACACGCAGCGGCCGACCTCGCCGCGGGCCCATTTCACGGGCTTGCCGTTCTCGGCGGAGATCAGCTTCGCGATCTCCTCGGTGCGCTCGGCCAGCCGCCGGTGGACGTGGTCCAGGGCGGCGGCGCGCACATGTGCGGGAGTGGCCGCGAACTCGGCGGCCGCCTCGGCCGCGGCGGCCACGGCCTGCTCGACCTGGGCCTCGGTGGGGACGCTGACGGTGCCGACGGTCCGGCCGTCCCAGGGCGAGGTGACCTCGAAGGTCTCGTCGCCGGTCGCCTCGCGGCCGGCCAGCCAGAACGCGTGTGGGGAAGTCGCTGTGGTCACTGCGTATCCCGGCCCTTCCGAAGTGGTGGAGCGGTGGAGGTCGTGATCGGGCCCGGCTGCTGCGCGGCCGGCCCCCGGCACCACCGTAGGGGCCGGGGCCGTGCGGGACTCTTGTCCGGCGCGTATCACTCGGGTTGTTCCGCGCGCCGCTTTGTCGGAGAAGGCCCGGTTGCCCGCCCGCCGCTTTGCCGCGACCATGACACGGCACGGAACGCACCACCCCCACCCGTCGAACTGGACACCCCAGGAGACGCGATGCGTAGACGTCCTCACGGGCGGCGGACCCTCACCGCCGCCCTCCTCCTCTCCCTCGCACTGGCCGTTCCGCTCGGGGCGCAGGCCACCGCCGCCCCCGGAGACGACGGTCGGCGGGCCACCCCCGCCGGTGAGCGGCAGTACGAGATCGCCGGGATCACCGGCGTCGAACAGCGCACGGCCATCGCCCGCACGGGTACGGCCATCGACGCGGTGCGCGAGCACTCGGTGGTGGTCACCGCCGACGCCGCGCAGGCCGAGAAGCTGCGGAAAGCCGGCCACCGCCTCACCACCCTGCCCGCTCCCCCCCAGCGGAGCGCCGGGAGCGATGAGGTCGGCACCCTCGACTACCCGCCGAGCGACTCCGGCTACCACAACTACGCCGAGACCATGGCGGCCATCAACGGGTACGTGCGAGACCACCCGGACATCATGGCCAAGCGGGTCATCGGCAAGACCTACGAAGGCCGCGACATCGTCGCCGTCAAGATCAGCGACAACGTCTCCGCCGACGAGAACGAGCCGGAGGTGCTGCTCACCCACCACCTGCACGCCCGCGAGCACCTGACCGTGGAGATGGCGCTGTACGTCATCCGCGAGTTCGGCGAGCGGTACGGCACCGACTCCCGCATCACCCGCATGGTGAACACCCGGGAGCTGTGGGTGATCGCCGACGTCAACCCCGACGGCGGCGAGTACGACATCGCCTCGGGCAGCTACCGGAGCTGGCGCAAGAACCGCCAGCCCAACTCCGGTTCCTGGTACGTCGGCACCGACCTCAACCGCAACTGGTACTACAACTGGGGCTGCTGCGGCGGCTCCTCCTCCAGCACCTGGAGCTCCACCTACCGAGGCCCGTACGCCGGGTCCGCGCCGGAGGTGCGGGTGGTCGCCGACTTCGTCCGCAGCCGCGTCGTGGGCGGAGAGCAGCAGATCAAGGCGCACATCGACTTCCACACCTACAGCGAACTGGTGCTGTGGCCCTACGGCTACACCTACAACGACACCGCCCCGGGGCTCACCCAGGACGACCGCAACGCCTTCGCCACCGTCGGCAGGGCGATGGCCGCCACCAACGGCTACACCCCCCAGCAGTCCAGCGACCTGTACATCACCGACGGCACGATCAACGACTGGATGTGGGCCGACCAGGGCATCTTCAGCTACACCTTCGAGATGTACCCCGGGCCGAACGGGCGGGACGGCTTCTACCCGCCCGACGAGGTGATCGAGCGGGAGACCAGCCGCAACGAGGACGCCGTCCTGCTGCTGATGGAGAACGCCGACTGCATGTACCGCTCGATCGGCAAGGAGCAGCAGTACTGTTCCTGACGCCCTGATGCCCTGACGGTGCCGGGCCCTCCCCGGGTCTCAGCCCTTCCGGGGCCGCCCCTGGTCCTTCCGGACCGGGGGCACGGTCGCCGTCGCCTTGAGCGCCAGCCACAGCTCCATCCGCACGTCCGGATCGTCCAGTGACCGGCCGAGGATCTCCTCGACCCGCCGCATCCGGTAGCGGAGGGTGTGCCGGTGGACGCCGAGGTCGGCGGCGGCCGCGTCCCACTGCCCGTGCCGGGAGAGCCAGGCGTGCAGCGAGGCGACCAGGTCGCCGCGGCCGTGCGCGTCGTGCTCGTACAGCGCGCGCAGCATCCCGTCGGCGAAGGCGCGCACCGCGTCGTCGGCCAGCAGCGGGAGCACCGAGCCGGAGGCCACGTCCTCGTGCTCGACCAGGGCCCGGCCGCGGCGGCGGGCGACGGACAGCGCCTGCCCGGCCTGTTTGAACGCCGCGGCCACGGAGGCGAGCCCGGCGGGCGCCGACACACCGACGACCACACCGTGTTCCGTGCCGGCGACCGCCGTGCCGCCCACGCCCGCCGTCTCGGTCCGGCCGGCGAACTCCGCGCAGGCCGCCGCGGCGGTGCCGCCGTCCGCCACCAGCCCCACCAGCCGCCGGTCGTGCCGGACCAGCAGGACGGACTCCCCCGCCCGGGCGGCGGCCGACTCCGTCCTCTCGGCGAGCGCCTCCACCCCCGCGGGCAGGGCGCCCTCATCGCCCGCCTCCCCCGGGGCCCCGGGCTCGATCACGCCCCTGGCACCGTCCGCGCCCGGATCCCGGGCGTCCGCAGCCCTGCGCCGCACCGACGTGCCCTCGGCCACGACCACCCGCAGCGGCTCGTCCAGCAGCGTGCCGTAGAGCGAACCGGCGACCGCCCGGGCGTGGTCGGCCTCCCCCGCCAGCAGCATCCGCAGCACCGCAGCGCCCAGCCGCTGCTCGGCCTCCAGCAGGGCACGGGACCGCTCGGTGGTCAGGGTCAGCAGGGCCACGGCGGAGTTGACGGCGTAGCGCTCGGCGGTGCCCGGCGGGACGCCGGTGCCGACCGCGAGCACGGCCCTGACCCGGCGCCCCGAGCCGATCGACTGCAGCTCCACCCGGTCGCCCGACCGGCCGCCGGTCCCGCTCACCACGGCGCTCGCGGTGGCGGAGCGGTCCCGCAGCCGCCGCACCTCGTCGGTCAGCTCCGCGGCGCGGCGGGAGGCCCAGGACGGGGCGGCGGCGACCAGCGCGCCGGAGACGTCGTAGAGCGCGGCCCAGCCGTCCACGTGGGCCGCCAGCTTCGCCAGCAGACCGGACGTGCCGCGCGCGGAGAGCACGGCACGGGTCATCTCCCGCTGGGCCTCGAACCCGGCCCGGACCGCGCGGTACTGCTCGGCGGCGCCCGCCGCCGAGACCGCCTTGACGATGGCCAGGAACGGGGTGCGCCGGGGCACCTCCAGCAGCGGGAAGCCGGCCTCGCGGGCGGCGCCCAGCAGCGCCGGGGGCACCGTGTCGTAGGCGACCCCGGCCGCGAAGCCCAGCCCGACCACACCGGCGGCGTCCAGCCGGGCGACGTAGCGCCGCATCGCCTCCGGATCCTCGACATCGAGCTTCATCGCCGTGACCAGCAGCAGCTCCCCGCCCTCCAGATACGGCACCGGGTCGGCCAGCTCGCTGACGTGCGCCCAGCGCACCGGGGCGCCCAGCCGCCCCTCGCCCGCGAGGACGGCGAGCTTGAGGGAGGAGTGCTGGACCAGCGAGGCGAGGGTGATCGGCATGGCTGACCTGGACCCTTTCCAGCGGTCGACCGCCGGCCGGCTGCCCGGCGGGCAGGAGGGGAGGGCGGCGGGTTCCGTCCGTGCGATAGCAAGGATAAGGCCGCACTGCTACTGACCGTACAGCCGTACGCGCCGTCGTACGCCTCCTCGCGTCCTTCTCGCGCGCCTGCCCCGTCCCGGCGGCACGCGCGCCCCGGCTACTCCCCGAGACGGGTGAGGACCGGCGGGCTCGCCTCCCCCCGGGAGGTGGTCAGCGACACCACCGCGTGGCCCGGCGGCACCTTGTGCGCGAGGTCGGAGGCGGACCAGCGCTCGCGCTGGACCGTGCGCACGGTGACCGAGCGGGTGGTCGCCCGCACCCCCGTGAACAGGGTCCGGATCCCGCGCAGCGCACGCCGGAGCGCGCCGCCGGAGAAGTCGGGGTTGTGGGTGACGTCCTCGGTCCTCACCCACTCACGGCCCCATGCCTGCGCGAACACCTCGCCGTCCCAGGTGCTCACCCCCGACAGCACCACCCGGCAGCCGACCGCCCCCACCGCCGCCGCCCGCAGCGGCTCGGGCACCTCGTCCAGGCTGCGCAGCGCCAGCACCACCCCCGCGTTGGAGGTCCGCAGCCGCTGGACGGCGCGTACGGAGGCGGGAGTGAGGGTGTGCGCGGCGTCGTCGAGCACCAGGCAGGCGAACAGGGACCGCTCGTCGCGGTCGCGGACGCAGGCGGTGAACTGGACGAGCAGCAGCCGGGCCAGCAGCCGGGACGCCTCGGCGTGACCGCGCTCGGGCAGGTCGATCCGCACTCGCAGCGGATGCGTCAGATCGCGCATGGCGAAGGGGCGGGTGGCGCGGGTGGCGCCGCCGGTGCCGAAGAACCCGGCGAACGCGGGCCGGTCCAGCAGCGCGATCCGGTCCGCGAGCAGCGGTCCCGGATCGCCGGGCCGCCCGGACTGGCGCTCACGGGCGTCCAGTTCACGCAGGGCGGCGCCGTCCCCGGCGGCCTCGCACGCCTGGCGCAGCGCGGCGAGCGCGACGGGCACCCCGTCGAGCAGTTCGCGCAGCTCCGGCACGGACGGGAAGCGTCCGTGGGCGGCCCGGTGCGGGCCGATGAGCTGGGCGAGGACGGTGGCGGCGCGGCGGGTGTCGGCCTCGCCGCCGAAGCCGCCCGCGC
>NZ_JBXUOY010000152.1:0-12829 GCF_057196705.1 Streptomyces sp. ATLC9
GCGCGGCGCCCCGCCGCGATGGTCTCCGGGAGCCGCCGGACGGTGAAGTCGACCATGCGGGCGAGGTGTTCGGGCGCGGGCGGCTCGTACGGGTAGTCGACCGCCGTGGCGATGTCCTCCGCGTGGATCCAGCACGCGAACGCCCGCCCGGCCAGCGCGTCGTGCAGTGGACGCCGGAACTCGGCGAAGTCCACCGGCAGGTCGGCCTCGTGAGCGCGCAGGGCCGCGGTGCGCACGATGTTCCGGGTCTGGGTGCGCCACTTGTTCCGCACGAACGGCGGCCCGTGCGCGCGGCACCGCTCGACCGCCGTCTCCGTGCGGTCGCCCACGGTGCGCGGGGCGCCGGGACCGAGGGGGTCGTCCAGCCCGAGCGCGGTGGCCACCAGGCCGTCCACCGAGCCGAGGTGGGCGAGGACCCCGCACAGCGTCAGCGTGCGCTCGCCCGTCGCCCAGCGCAGCAGGACCGGGGCGTCCCACTCCGCCTCGCCCATGTCGCGCAGCAGCGCGTCGAGCCGCGCGGTCTCCGTGTCGTAGGGCGCCACCCACTCCGGCAGCGGGGTGTCGGCCGGACGCCGGCGCAGGCACTCGTCCAGCACCCGTGAGCGCAGCAGCGGGTCCGGATCCAGGCTCTCCTCACGGTGCATCAGCCCCACGGCGTCCCGCAGCCGCCGCGCCTCCTCGGCGCAGGGCGGGCACCGGGGCAGGTGCGCCTCGACGGCCGCGGTCTCCTCGGGCGGGCACACCGCCAGGGCCCATACGCCCAGCAGGGACTTCAGGGCGAGATGTTCGTCGGGCGGCGTGCCGGCCCCTCCGCCCTCCCCGCCGCCTCCCGGCGCCGACGCCGGTCCGGGCTCCCGGTCTCCGGCGGGGCTCACGAGGCCTTCCCCGAGCCGTTCTCCGCGGCCGTGGAGAGCAGTTGCAGGCCAAGCCTCAGCCGCCGCCGCGCCTCGTCCTCGCTGACGCCCAGTTCGGCGGCGGCCTCGCGGTAGTCCCGGCGCCCGATGTACGCCAGCTCCAGGGCCGTCCGCAGCGGGCCGGGCATGGCGGTGACCATGCGGTCCGCGCGGGCGGCGGCGGACGCGGCGCGGATCCGCTCCTCCAGCCGGGCCCGCGACTCCGGGTCGAGGCGGCTCTCGTCCAGGTACCGCAGCGCCCGCAGCCGGGTGAGCTCGGTCAGCCACGAGCGCAGCGAGCCGTGCTCCGGCCGGTACGCCCCGGGGTCCGCCCAGACCTCGGCGAAGACCTCCGCCACGATGCGGTCCGCGGCGTCCTCGTCGTCCAGGAAACGGTGGGCGAGGCCGCGCACCACGGACGCGTGCCCGTCGTACAGCTCGGCCAGCGCGGACTCCTCCCCCCGCACCAGCCGCCGTCGTATCCCGTGGTCCCGGTGAGGACGTGTCGTGCCGGATGTCCCGTCGGGCGTCTCGTTCGGCATCCTCCACCCCCAGCCTGCGCTCGTACCGAGAGTAAGGGGAGAAACCGGCGGGAGGCCTCCCCTTTGCGACGGTGTGCTTCTCCACACGGTCGCGCACGGTCGCCGGCCGGTCACTTCATGCGTCTTCGCGGTGATCGGGGCGGTTCGGTCCTGTCCGGATCCGGTGGGTGTTACGCGGGTGTGACCGGAAGTCGGGGGAGGCGGGGACCCGGTTCGGCATAGGGTCGAGGTCTACAGGTGTCGTGACGGCATCCGGCGGGAGCGGCCGGTGAGAGGGAGGGGCGGGGAGAGGAAGCGTTCCGGTCGGTGTCGGCGGATGAAGGGACTGCGAGCACGTGTCGTTGAAGGTGATCGGGGAGGACCGGGGGGAATGGGCCGTACTGCGGGTGTCGGGTGAGCTGGATCTCGTCACCTCTCCCGTGGTCCGCCAGCATGTGCACGACGCCGTGGCCGACGGCCGCCGCGACCTCGTACTGGACCTGTCGCAGGTGCTGTTCTGCGACTCCAGCGGCGTCGGTGTCCTCATAGCCTCGCGCCGGCTGATGCGCTCGTGCGCAGGCCGCCTCCGGCTGATCCTCCCGGCCCAGGGCGCGGTGGACGGCTCCCACGTCAACCGGGTCCTCGCGGCGCTCGGGGTGCGCCGGCTCTTCGACTGCTACCCGGACCTCGACGCGGCGGCCGACGAAGCCGCCGGCCCGCTCAGCGCCTGACCCCTCCCCGCCCGCGCGGGCGCGGCGCCGCCATCGCTTACACGGCCCGAGCCGATCCCGGAAAGCACGCGGAGGAAGAGGGGCCCACGCCCCCGGGCGCGTCCGGTGGCGCACCGCGGCGGACCGCCCCGCTCCGGGGCCCGTGCCGCCCGCCGGGCTCGGGTGTTCGACTCCCCGGCCCGGGCGTCGCACAGTATGCGGTGCCACTACTCCTTTGCGCCGGAATATGCCTGAAGCGCTTGTTGCCGCGACGCCGCTTACAGCACTCTGTGCGACACCGGGGGAACGGACAGTGTCCTCGCGTCGGCGTGAGGCCGTACGGACCCGGGCCATGGACGGTGTGAAGGGTGCAGATGCTTCAGGTGCAGCTGGAGGTCGGAAGCGACCCCGAGGAGGTGGGCAGAGCCCGCAGGTGGGCCAGGTCGAGACTGGCCGGATTCGGCCTGGAACCGGACGACTGCATGGTGGAGACGCTGGTGCTGCTGGTCTCGGAACTGGTGACCAACGCCGTCGTCCACACCGGGCGCCCCGCTGTGCTGCGCATGCTCCTCTCCGGGTGCCTCGCGGCGGGGGGAGGGACGGTACGGATCGAGGTCGCCGACACCAGCAGCAGTCCCCCGCTGCGGCGGCCGGCCGGGGGCGGAGCCACCGGCGGCCGCGGCCTGGAACTGGTGGGCGGGCTCGCCGACCGCTGGGGCTGGCTCAGGGAGGGCACGGGCAAGCGCATCTGGTGCGAACTGGACCGCGGCGGCGACGCGGCGGCCGAGAGCGCGGACGCCCGGGGCACCGGGGACCCCGGAAGGGCCGCGGTCCGCACCGCCCCGCGGGACGCCTACGACGGACCGCGCGCCCAGCCGGTCCGCACCTGACACCGCGCGCCCCGCGCCGCCGCCTCGCGCGTCAACGGCCCTCCGCCGTGAGGAAGGTGCGGCGGTACGCGTCTGGCGGAACGCCCGGCGCCGCCCGGAAACGCGGCCGGGGCGAGGCCGCCGTGCCGGAAACCGGCCTCCGCGGCGACCCGTTCCACCGGCGGACCGCCGCTCTCCAGCGGGTGCCGGGCGCGCTCGACCCGCTGCCGGGTGAGCCACCGCGGCGGACTCGTCCCGACTTCCTCGCGGAAACGGCGGGTGGAGGTCCGACGCTCATCGTCTCCCGGCCGGCGCCCCCGGTGGAAAGGACCGTTCCGGACCGCTCAGTGCCCGGGCGCGCGCCTTGCCCGTGGCACGGGCCCCCGGTTCCGGGGAGGGGCGCCGCACGTACCGCGCCTGGCCGTCCTCGCCGTCTCCACGTCGCTCACCCCGTTGACGAGCATGGGCAGGGGGGCACCACGGGCGCTGGCGGCGAGGGCGTGTCCGAAGCGCCCCGGCCACTCGCCCATCTCGGCCGGCGACGCCCACCGCGCAGGCGGCAGGGTGCGCATCCGGGAGGGCAGCCGCACCAGCATGCGGGCCCGTTCCTCTCTCACGACCCCTCCGTCCAACACGACGTGCAGCGTGTCCGGCTCCCCGCCGGACCTCTCGCCCGGCGCGTGGTCGAGAGCCAGTACGCGGGCCAGACGCAGCACCAGGCCGGTCTGTCGCGCCAGCGCCAGCGCCCCCGCGTCGGGGATCGCCTCCCCTTCGGACACCTCGGCCCCCGGCAGCGACCATGTGCCCGTGGACGGGTGCCTGACCGTGAGTACGCGTGGCATGCCCGCGCCCTCGCAGAGCACCAGGACCGACACCTGAATCCGTCTCATCGTGATTCCTCCCATGCCCCGTGAGGAGCGATCAACTGTTCGAGTAACGCCGGATCTCGGCAGAGGCAGGCCCGGGAGTCCGCATCGCCGGCGCCGCGCTCCCTCCGGGACACCGAGGGCGGCGTCCGTGTCCGGATGCCGTGTGCTCCGGTGCCGCACGTGTCGCAGGGCCGTACGCGTCATCGCCGCCGTGCCTCGCGCGGATGGTTGCGGATCTCCGCGTCCGCCTCGGACGCCGCCGACACGTCGCCCCTGTCCTCCGCCTCGTGGCGCTGTTTCGCCAGCGCCTCGCACACGTCGCAGCCGGGAGCGGGGTCCGGGGGCGGAGATGGAAGCCGCAGATGCACGGCCCCCGACGTCGTCGGCTTCGCTGCGCTCATTCTGTGTTCCCTCCCACCGGTCGTCCGTCCGGCGGAGATGTTCTCCCGGCGAGGGGGAGGGATCCGCTTTCTAATCGCGTTGTGGATTAAAGATCAAGAACGGCAGGCAGTCGCCCACTCGGCCAGTTTTTCTCTGGCCGCGTCACCGAAGAGGGCGCTCTTCTCGTATCCGGAGAACTCGTCCAGATAACTTTGGATGTCCCGGCCGTCGTGGAGGAAAAGACTGCCGGAGGTCGTCTCGATGGTGACCAGCGTCGAGTCGTAGACGGTGAACGTGCTCAGCGGGACGCGCTGAGTGGACTCGCCCACGGGGAGCACGCCGATACGCACGTTCGACATATGGGAGAGGGAGGCCAGCCGATCCATCTGCTCGGCCAGGGCCGGCGGAGCGACGACGGGCCAGCGGACCGCCTGCTCGGTCAGTATGAAGGTGAACCGCTTGGCGGTGTCGTACAGGACCGCCTGTCTTTCCAGCTTTCCGGCCGCGGCCCTGCTCGTGTCCGCCGACGAGTGGGCAAGACTCGCCCGTACGTACTCCGGTGTGGCCAGCAGTCCGGTCACCATCGACAGCAGGAAGTACCGCATGTGGACCGAGGATGCCTCCAGGGCCTTCAGCTCCGCCTGTCTGGTTGCCAGCCCCTTGCGGCGCAGCTCCCGCAGGTTCCGCCACTCCGTGTTGGCCTGCCGGGCGAGCGCCGAGATCTCCTCGATCGCCTTGGGCGGCGCGTCGAGTGCTCTCAGGATCTGCCTGATGTCGACGAGAGAGGGCCGCACCTTGCCGCTCTCGATACGGCTGACCTTGGACTGGGACATGTTGCAGCGAGCGGCGAGCCGGACCCCGGAAAGCCCGGCCCGCTTGCGCAGGTCTCGGAGTAGCTTTGCCAGCTCCTGTCCGGATCGGCCGAGCTGTCCAGGATCGAATGTCACTCGCCCGCGTACTCCAGGAAGGGAACCGATTCGGCGACCGCGATGCGCTGATGTTCCAGGAACGGCGCGGGGTCGTCGTCGTATGTCTCCCGGCCGATCTGCGTTCCGTCCTCCCGGTATCTCATGAGTACGACTCTGGAGCGGTCGAACAGCCAGAAGTCCTGAACTCCCGGCAGAGGGTTGTCCCTGTCGGTGACATCGAGGATTCGGATGTCCTCGCCGGCCGCCACGTGCGGCGCGTAGTACCGGGAGAACTCGAAACGCAGATACTCGGAGAGCGGACGGGTGACGATGTGGACGCGTCCCTTTCTCTTCCCCTCTCTCCGCAGCCGTTTCAGGTCTTCGGTGTACGGGGACGAGTAGGCGCGCGGGTCGACCCGTTTTCCCGCTCGGAAGGCGGCCAGCTCCGCTGCCTCCTGCGGCACGGTGTACTGCGGTAGTGTCTCGAGCCTCCAGGCCTCCGACCGAAAACCTCGAAGAACCGCTCTCCAGTTCTCACCCTTCAAGAGCACGGACAGCCTCCAGGAAAACGCTTTCAGGAATCTCGACCAGCCCTTCCCCCTGTGGCGGCGTGAAAGCGTCGGTCAGATATCCCTGCACGACGAGTGTTCCTCGCTCCGTGCGGTACACATTCGGACAGTCGTCCTCTCCGCACTCGCCGTTTCCGTTGCCGGTAAGCCGGGTCAGTTCCTCGCGTGCCATGCGAACCCCCCTGATCCGCAGCCCCCTGGCGGGCCGTTGGGTAAAACCGTACGAGGGGCCGCCGCACTGCGTCTATGCACAGACGCGACTATGCGCGTCTTCGCATGAAATAGTGGGACGGTGGCCCGTCTCGATGGGCGGGGAAGCGGAGCCGTGCTACTCTGTGTATCTCATTCGCGACTCTGAGTGTTCAATCGCTCCTTTTGATCGGCTCCGCCCCGCCCCGGGTCGGCGCCTGGCAGGCCGGCCGCCCTCTTCGAGTTCATCCCTGGCCGCTTCGGTGCTTGTCGTCATCCGTGAGAGGACGGTGGTCCTCGACGCGTGGGTGGCGGCCGATCCGTCGAGCCACTCGGGGAGGGCCGCGTGCGCCGGTGGGGGTGTGCGGATTCGCTGCGGCCCGCTCGGTGTCGAAGCGGGCCGGGGAAGGGCGGTTCCGCGCCGGAGAGCGGACACCCCTCCGGCGCGAGTCGCGGACGACGGCCCCCGGCCGTTCCGTCACCCGGTCGTCGTGCGGGCGACGGCGCGGGCGATCTTCCGTGCGTCGATGGCCAGTTCGCGCAGCATGCCGCTGAGGGGGTTGGTGTAGCCGGTGAAGTACAGGCCCGCGGCGGTCGGCAGGGTACGGGGGCCGCGGGCGCGGGGCAGCCCGCGCTCGTCCAGCACGCCGAGGTGGCCCACCATCTCCTCCAGCCCGCGCCGGTAGCCGGTGGCCGCTATGACGGTGTCCGGGGTGACGGTGCTGCCGTCGGCGAGGGCGACCTCGGGCCCGTCGAAGGACTCCACCGCCGCCACCGGTTCTATCCGCCCCCGGCGCACGGCCTTGACGAAACCCGTGTCCTGCACGGGGATCGCGCCCTGCCGCACCCGGGTGTACAGGCCGGTCCCGGGGCGCGGCAGGCCGTGGCGCGTCAGGTCCGGCAGGGAGACCCTCGCCAGTCCCCGGGCCGCTGTGTCCACCAGGCGCACCGGCAGCCGCCGCACCGCGATGCCGGTGGCCTGCGCGGGCCAGCCCAGCGTGGAGCGGCGGACGATGTGGGGCGGGGTGCGCACCGCGAGCCGCACTCGCGCCGCGCCGCCCTCGGCCAGGTCCAGGGCTATCTCGGTGCCGGTGTTGCCGGTGCCGACGACCAGCACGTCCCGGCCCTCGTACGGCCGCGCGTCGCGGTAGGAGCGGGCGTGCAGCAGCTCGCCCCTGAACGAGTCGCGGCCGGGCCAGTCGGGCACGCGCGGGGTGTGGTTGTGACCGGTGGCCACCACGGCCACCGGTGCGGCCAGCTCCCGGCCGCCGTTGGCCCGCAGCACCCAGCTGCCGTCGTCGGCCCGGTCGACGCGGTTGACCTCCACGCCCGCGGCGATCTCCAGCCCGTGGTGGATCGCGTACTCTTCCAGATAGCGCACCAGGTCGTCCCGGCGCACCCAGCGCCCGTACGAGCGCGGGATCGGCATGCCGGGCAGTGCGGAACGGCGGCGTGTGGTGTGCAGGCGCAGCCGGTCGTAGTGGCCGCGCCAGGAGGATCCGACGGAGTCGCCCCTCTCCAGCACGACGGACCGTATGCCGCGCTCCTTGAGCGCGGCGGCGGTCGCCAGCCCGCCGGGCCCTCCCCCGATGATGTGCACTGGTCTGCTGTCGTCGGGCATGTGCATGCCCATGAGTCTATGCCCCGCTTCCTCCTCCGTGTGCCCGGCCTCCGAACGACCGGGCGACACCGCGGACCCGCGGACCCGCGGACCCGGCGCCCGGGGGAGCCTCGCCACCGGGCAGACCCCGACCGACTCGCACTAGAACGGCAGCGACAGCAGGCGCACCGGGCCGGGCGGCCAGTCGGCGCCCTCGCGCAGCGGCGTCCACATGGTGCGCATCGGCATGGTCACCGGCCCGTCGGGCTGCTCGACGCGGACGTGCTCCTCCAGCTCCCGCCAGCCGAGCGCCTCGTAGACCGGCATCCGCTCCGGCCAGCAGAACAGCAGACCGAGGTCGGGACCCATGCCGCGCGCGTGGTCCACCGCCGCGGTGACGACCGCCCGCGCCAGACCCCTCCCGCGCAGCCCGGGAGCGACGATCACACCGCCCAGACCCACCGCCTCGGTACGCCGGCCCGCGACGGCCACCGGCACGGTCACCAGGCCCGCGTGCGCGACCAGGCGGCCCTCCCGCCGGATGCCGAAGTGCTCCTGCTTGGGCTGCCACGCCATGACCAGCCCCTCGATCTCGAAGGGGTCGGGGACGCCCTCGCGGATCTCCTCCCGGTCGGCCCCGGCGAACTCCGGCAGCCGTACCACCGCGTGCCGTTCCCCGTACGTCCTCGCGCTCGTCGTCGTCACGCACAGATCATGCTCCGGCGGGACGCCCGCCAATCCGGGCAGCGAGCGAAGGGAACGGGGAAAGCCGGGGCCGCCGGGGCACGACATCCCGGCGGCCCTGGCGCGATGCGGGGAGGCACCGCCGGTCGCACCCATCACCTGTCCGTCCGGGCGACCGGTACCCGGAACGCAGGACCCGCGTACCGCAACCCGGTCGCCCGGAGAACGCGCCCTGCCTCCGCGCGCGGTGCGGCACCCGGGGGGACCGCCCGGGCGCCGGGCCGTGACCGTCGCCACGGAAGCGGGCCGCACCCCGCCCGGCGACCGGGGTCGCGGACCGGCCGGCGAGCGGCGTACGCGGACTTTGTACACCGGTGGGCGAACGGCCGGTGACACCCGTGGGACAGCGGCACTAAGGTGCCGCAGCGTGAGGCGCGACGGAGGCGGTGCACCGGCGGGTGAGCCGCGCCCCGACACCCTGGCGGCCCACCTGTCCGCGCTCGGCGTGGACGGCGGGGCCGTCGCCCTGTACGTGGCGCTGCTGACGGGCCGCCCGGCGCCCCCGGCCTCCCCCGAGGCGCGGCGTGCGCTGCTCGCGCTCGGCCTGGCGGTGGAGGACCCCACCGGGGAGGAGGCCGCCGGCGGGCTGGTGCCCGTACCGCCCGCGTCCGCGCTGGAGCTGCTCTCCCGGCGCGAGACGCTGCGGCTGGAGGAGGCCCGCTCCGCGGTCGCGCGCGCCTACGAGCGCTACCGCCGCCGTACGCCGTCGGCCGTGGGCGGCTCGGTCGCCGCGGAGGTGACCGGCGGTGACATCGAGCGGGTGCTGGGCGAGGCGCTGGGCGGCGCGCGGCGGGAGGTGCTGCGGTTCGACTCGCCGCCGTACTTCCGGGACACCGAGCGCGGCACCAAGGAGGAGGTCGGGCAGTTGCGCCGGGGTGTGCGCTACCGGGTGGTGTACACGCGGGAGTCGCTCGCCCGCCCCGGCTACCTCGCCGGGAACGTCCAGCCGTGCGTGGACGCGGGCGAGGAGGCCCGGGTGGTGTCCGGGCTGCCGGTGAAGCTGACGGTGGTGGACGACCGCGTCGGCTTCGTCTCGTTGTCCATCGCGGACGTGGACGTCAGCCGCAGCGTGCTCGTGGTGCGGCCGGGCGCGTTACTGGCAGCGCTGCGGGCGCTGTTCGAGGCGTACTGGGACCGGGCGCTGCCCGTCCACCCCGAGAGCGGGATCGCCGCGCCGGGCGGCGCCCGGCCCGGCCCGGCCGAACGCCGCATCCTGGCGATGCTGGTCGCGGGGGTGCCCGACAGCCAGATCATCCGCGAACTGGGCGTCAGTCGCCGCACGTTCTTCCGCCGCATGGAGCTGCTGATGGCACAGGCCGGCGCGGGCAGCCGCTTCCAGCTCGCCCTCCAGGCCCAGCGGCGGGGCTGGCTGTGAGGCCCGGCGGTGCGCGGCCGCGGTGGCACGGGAGTGCACCGGGGCGCGGTGCCGTGGCACCCCGGTGCCCCGCGGTGACGTGCCATCGACTACAACCGTGATCGCTCTCCCCTGCACACGCACTTCCCAGCGAAGAGAGAACACACGTTGAAGAAGGCCAGAAGACCCCGAATAGCCGTCGGCGCCGCACTGGCGGCACTCGTCCTGACGGGCACCACCGCCGAGGCGGCCTCGGCCGCCGCCCCCGGTTCGAAACCCGCTCCCCCGGGGGAGGTCCGGGGCGCGGGCGCGCCCGGCGCGCTGGACGGCGAGTACATCGTGGTGCTGAAGGAGTCCGGCGACCGGGCCCGCGGGCCGATGACGGCGGGAGGCGTACGCGACCGGGCCGATAGGCTGACCGCCGCCTTCGGCGGCAAGGCGGAACGCACCTACTCCTCGGCTCTCAAGGGCTTCTCGCTGAAGGCCACCGAGAAGCAGGCGCGGCGCCTGGCCGCCGACCCCTCGGTGGCGTACATCGAGGCCAACCGCGTCGAGCGCGGCGACGACCTGCCGCAGACGCCGGACCTCCCGCGGATACCGGGCCCGTCGAAGGCGCCGGATGTGAGCGGCACCCTGCTGCAGCCGGATCCGGGCTGGGGTCTGGACCGCATCGACCAGCGCGACCTGCCGCTGGACGCGAGCTACGGCTACGACACCACGGCGCCGAACGTCACCGCCTACGTCGTGGACTCCGGCATCAACATCGCCCACGAGGACTTCGGCGGACGCGCCTCCTACGGCTACAACTTCGTGGACGGCAACCGGACGGCCTCCGACTGCCACGGGCACGGCACGCATGTGGCGGGGATCGTGGGCGGTGAGACGCACGGTGTGGCCAAGGGCGTGAGGCTGGTCGCCGTGAAGGTGCTCAACTGCCAGAACTCGGGCACCACCGAGGGCGTGCTGGCCGGCTACGACTGGGTCGCGGGGAACGCCGTCGGGCCCGCGGTCGCCAACGTCAGCATCGGCGGCTCCGCGAGCGCGGCCAAGGACGCGGCGGTGCGGAAGATGGTCGAGGCGGGGATCACCGTCGTGGTCTCGGCGGGCAACAAGGGCACCGACGCGTGCACCCAGTCGCCGGCCCGCGAGCCGTCCGTGATCACGGTGGCCGCGACGGCGCGGGACGACTCCAGGCCGAGCTGGTCCAACCACGGCGGCTGCGTGGACGTGTTCGCGCCCGGCGCCTCCATCCCGTCGGCGGGTATCGACTCGGAGACCGCGGTGCGGACGATGAGCGGTACGTCGATGTCGGCGCCGCACGTGACGGGCGCCGCGGCGCTCCACGTGTCGGACGACCCGGACGCCACGCCCGAGGCGGTGGCCCGGGCGCTGCTGGACGCGTCGAGCCCCGGCCGGGTGGCGGGTCCGGGGCAGGGGTCGCCGAACAGGCTCCTCCACAGCCGCTTCTGACGCCCGCGGGCCTCCCGGGCGGCCGGTGACAGGGTCCGGCCGCCCGGGACGCCTACCGGCTGGGCTTGCGGCCGGTGACGCCCAGGTAGAGCAGATAGGCGAGGCTCGGCTTCAGATCGGACTTCCTGGCGCCCCAGCTCTGCGCGGCCTTCTGCTGCCCGGCCACGGAGGTGAGCATCGACACCAGCGAGCCCGCCACGGCCGCCGCACTGATGTCGGGGTCCGTCTTGCCCTTGGACTGGAGCTTTCCGATGGAGTCGGCCAGCGGGCCGGTGATGCCGCCGAGGACCTTCGCGCGGATCTTGGAGAAACGTTTGTCCCCCTCCGCCGCGCCCAGATCCACCACTCGCAGGATCGCGTCGTTCTCCCGCCAGAAGGAGAGGAGGCCGTCCACCAGGTCCTCCGCCGCCCGCCACCCGGCCTTGCCCGTCCACGTGCGGTCGGCGGCCAGTTCGCTCAGTGAGGAGCTCTCCCTCGACATCTCCTCGGCCAGCTCCAGGACGGCTCCCTCCACGTCCGGGAAGTACTGGTAGAAGGTCGCGGGGGAGGTGCCCGCGCGCCGGGCGACGTCGATCACGCGGACGTCGCGGTAGGGCGACGAGCTGAGCATCTCGTCGAGGCAGGTGAGCAGTTTCTGCCGCGTCTCCTGGCCACGTCGTCCGGCCACCCGACCGTCAACAGTTCGTACTTGTCCTGTCATGTCGTCAGCTTACCGAGGGATGATCCGCCCGCGATTCGACCGACCCCAAATGGGGTGGTCTACTGCGATAGGGGTGATACGCGGACAGTATCCGCCCGCCATGACGCAACCGTACGGAAGGAACCGGAGATGACCGCTGCCGGTGGCGCCTTCGCCGAGGGCACACCCTGCTGGACCGACGCGATGCTCCCCGATCCGGAGGCGGGCAAGCGCTTCTACGGCGAGCTGTTCGGCTGGACCTTCGGCGACCCGGCGCCACCCGGACGGCCCGGACAGGGCTCCCGCACGGTCGCGCTGCTCGACGGCCGGCGGGCCGCGTCGCTCGTCCGCAAACCGGACGGCCGGCTGCCTACGGTGTGGACGGTCTACTTCGCCACCCCCGACGCCGCGGCGACCGCCCGGCGCATCCGGGCCGCGGGCGGGCAGCTCGTCACCGAGCCCGAGGCGGTCGGCGGGGAGGGCACGGCGGCCACCGCCGTCGATCCGGGCGGCGCGGTCTTCGGCCTGTGGCAGCCGGAGGCGCTGGAGGGCTTCGAGACGGTGCGCGAGCCCGGCTCGTACGTGTGGACGGAGGTGTGCACCCGGGAGAGGGAGCCGGTGGACGCCTTCTACCGGGAGGTCTTCGGCTACGGCATGTACCCGGCCGGTGACGGGAACGCGGGGGAGGCGGCCGACGTCATGGTCTGGGCCCCGCGCGGGGAGCCCGCCGACGACGAGCACGCCGTCGGCAGCCGTACGATGATCGACGAGACGTATCCGGTGGAGATGCCCGCCCACTTCCTCGTCCACTTCGCGGTCGCCGACTGCGACGCGGCCGTCCGCACGGCCGTGCGCCTGGGCGGCCGCACGGTCGACGGCCCGCAGGACACCCCCTTCGGACGCCACGCCGTCCTCACCGACAACCAGGGCGCGCGCTTCGGGGTCCTGGACACCTCCACCGCGCTCTGAGGCCGGACCCGGGGGGGGGGGGGGGGGGGGGGGGGGGGGGGGGGGGGGGGGGGGGGGGGGGGGGGGGGGGGGCGGGCGGGGGGGCGGCGGGGGCGGGGGGGCTG
>NZ_JBXUOY010000153.1:0-12814 GCF_057196705.1 Streptomyces sp. ATLC9
CGCGTCCGCGTCCTCCAGCGCGAGCTGTGGGGTGGTGGCCAGCACCGCGCTGCCCAGGTACGGCGTCGGCGCCGCCGCCCGGCCCAGCTCCTCCAGCACCACGGCCACCTCGCGCACCGACGCCCCGGCGCCGCCCGCCTCCTCCGGCACCGCCAGGGAGGCGGTGCCCAGGTCGCGGGCGAGGGTCCGCCACAGCCCGCGGTCGTAGGGCTCGCCCGTCTCGCAGCGGGCCAGGGTGTTCCCGGGCGGGCAGCGGTCGGCCAGCAGCGCGCGGACGCTGGCGCGCAGCTCCTCCTCGATCTCCGAGTAGAGAAGGTCCGTCATCGGGCCAGCTCCTTCCAGGGCAGGTCCTTGTCGGTGCGGGGTTCGGCGGGCAGTCCCAGCACCCGCTCGGCGATGATGTTGCGCAGGACCTCCGAGGTGCCGCCCTCGATGGAGTTGCCCCTGGCGCGCAGATAGCGGTAGCCGGCCTCACGGCCGGTGAAGTCCACGGTCTCGGGCCGGCGCAGGGTCCAGTCGTCGTAGGACAGGCCCTCCTCGCCCAGCAGTTCGACCTCCAGGCCGCTGAGCTCCTGCGCCAGGCGGGCGAAGGCCAGCTTCATCCCGGCTCCCTCGGGGCCGGGGTGGCCCGCGGTGAGCTGCTGGCGCAGCCGTTCACCGGTGAGCCGGGCGACCTCGGCGCCGACCCAGCCCGACAGCAGCCGCTGGTGGAGGCCGTGGGTGCGCAGCTCGGGGCGCTCGCGCCAGGTGGCGGCGACCTTGCCCGCCATGCCGCTCTCGCGCGGCATGCGCTGGCCGCCGATGGCGACGCGCTCGTTGTTGAGGGTGGTCTGGGCGACCTTCCACCCCTCCCCCACCCCGCCGAGCCGGTGGGCGTCGGGGATGCGGACGCCGGTGAGGAAGACCTCGTTGAACTCCGCCTCGCCGGTGATCTGGCGCAGCGGCCGCACCTCGACCCCGGGGCCGGTCATGTCGCAGACGAAGTAGGTGATGCCGCGGTGCTTGGGGACGTCCGGGTCGGTGCGGGCGATCAGGATGGCCCAGCGGGCGTTGTGCGCGCCGGAGGTCCACACCTTCTGGCCGTCGACCACCCAGGAGTCGCCGTCGCGCACCGCCCTGGTGGCCAGCGCCGCCAGGTCGGAGCCGGCCCCGGGCTCGCTGAACAGCTGGCACCACACCTCCTCGCCGGTCCACAGCGGGCGCAGGAAGCGCTCCTTCTGCTCCTCGGTGCCGTAGCGCAGGATCGTCGGCGCGGCCATGCCCAGGCCGATGCCGTTGCGGCGGGGATCGTTGCCGGGGGCACCGGCGGCGGCCAGTCCGGCGTCGACGACGGCCTGGAGGGCGCGGGGCGCGTCGAGTCCGCCGTGGCCGTGGGGGAAGTGCACCCAGGCCAGTCCCGCGTCGTAGCGGGCGCGGAGGAAGTCGAGTGGTTCGGTGGCGGCCGGATCGTGCTCCGCGAGCAGCGCCTGGGTACGTCGGCGCAGTTCGTCCGGGTCTGTCACGGGGGCGTTCGCAGGGGGCACGGGATCTCCTTCACGGGCCACGACTAAGCGCTTGCTTATCCTCGCGGCATACCGACCGGTACGTCAATGGCCCCGGTTCCGGATCCGGCTCCCCGCCCGCGACGCCGGCCGGGTTCGCACCGGGTCCCTGCCGGAACCGGCGGTTTCACCGATGCGGAGCCGTGTGCTCCGGCACCACGATGCATCCGTCCGACCCCAGAAGGTCACCCCTCACACACCTGGAAAGGGTCAACATGGAGCCGCAGCAGCACGACACGACCCCGGGCGCGGCCGCCGGGCACCGCCGCACCCCCCCGCCGCCCGACGAAGCTGGGCGTGGCCCTGGCCATGGTCCTGGGCGGCGTGGGCGGTCGCCCAGCCCACCACCCAGGCGTCCCAGGACTCCGGCGCCGCGCCGGCGGCCGCCGTCCAGACCGCCGAGAACCCCTACGAGCGCGGGCCGGACCCGACCGAGCGGAGCATCGAGGCCGTCCGCGGCCCCTACTCCGTCTCCGAGGACCGGGTGCCCTCCCTGGTGTCCGGCTTCGGCGGCGGGACGATCTACTACCCGACCGACACCCGTGACGGCGCCTTCGGCGCGGTCGCGATCTCCCCCGGTTACACCGCCAGCCAGTCCAGCATGGCCTGGTACGGGCCCCGCCTGGCCTCGCAGGGCTTCGTGGTCTTCACCATCGACACCATCACCCGCTACGACCAGCCCGGCAGCCGCGGCGACCAGCTGCTGGCCGCACTGACACCGGACCGGCACCGGGCCCCGAAGTGACGGCCGGGGCCCGGTCACAAGGCGGCGGCCGCACTCGGGCGACCGCCGCCTCCGCGCGTCCAGCCGCCTCTTTTTCCGTCCCCCTCCGGGCCCGCCCGGGGTGTGACGTACGCCAAAGGAAGTTGGCGCACGTACGCCCGGCAGGGCAGGGTAGAGGGCTGACGCAGCGGGACACGCACGACAGAAGGAGCCCCATGAGAATCGGCATCGTCGGAGCCACCGGCCAGGTCGGCGCAGTGATGCGCGAGATCCTGGCCGAGCGCGACTTCCCGGTGGAGCGGCTGCGGCTGTTCGCCTCGGCTCGCTCGGCCGGACGGACGCTGCCCTGGAAGGGCGGCGAGATCACCGTCGAGGACGCCGCCACGGCCGACTACACGGGGCTGGACATCGTGCTGTTCTCCGCGGGCGGCTCGACCTCCAAGGCCCTGGCCCCGAAGGTGGCCGCGGCCGGGCCCGTGGTCATCGACAACTCCTCCGCCTGGCGGCTGGACCCCGAGGTCCCGCTGGTGGTCTCCGAGGTGAACCCGCAGGCCGCCGCCGAGCGCCCCAAGGGCATCATCGCCAACCCCAACTGCACCACCATGGCCGCCATGCCGGTGCTGCGGCCGCTGCACGCCGAGGCCGGGCTGACCGCCCTGGTCGTGGCCACCTACCAGGCGGTGTCCGGCAGCGGTCTGGCCGGTGTCGCCGAGCTGGACGAGCAGACCCGCAAGGCGGTCGAGGGCGACGCCACCCGTCTGGCCTTCGACGGCTCCGCGGTCGAGTTCCCCGAGCCCGACAAGTACGTGCGGCCCATCGCCTTCAACGTGCTGCCGATGGCGGGCTCCATCGTGGACGACGGGCTGGGCGAGACCGACGAGGAGCACAAGCTCCGCAACGAGAGCCGCAAGATCCTGGACATCCCGGAGCTGAGGGTCTCGGGCACCTGTGTGCGCGTGCCGGTCTTCACCGGCCACTCGCTCCAGATCAACGCCCGCTTCGAGCGGCCGATCAGCCCCGAGCGCGCCCGGGAACTGCTTCAGGACGCCCCCGGCGTGGTCCTCTCCGACGTGCCCACCCCGCAGCAGGCGGCCGGCCAGGACCCGACCTATGTGGGCCGCGTCCGCGCCGACGAGACCGCCGAGCACGGCCTGGCCCTGTTCTGCGCCGGCGACAACCTCCGCAAGGGCGCGGCGCTCAACGCCGTCCAGATCGCGGAGCTGGTCGCGGCCGAGTCCCGCTGACCCGGAGCGGAAGGGCCGCTTCGACAGGTACCGGCCTGCGTCGCCCGGTACGCGGCCCCGCACTCCACGGCCCGGCCCGTCTCCCGAAGGGGGAGGCGGGCCGGGCTGTCAGCCGATCCGGGCCGTCAGCCGATCCGGGCGCCGTGGTCGCGCAGCGCCTCGGTCAGCGGCTGGTAGAAGGTCTCGCCTCCCCGCGAGCAGTCCCCGCGTCCGCCGGATGTCAGGCCGTGGCCGGTGGTGCCGGAGAACAGCGGGCCGCCGCTGTCGCCGGGCTCGGCGCAGACGTCGGTCTGGATCAGTCCGTCGACCCTGCCCTGCGGGTACGTCACCGAGACGTCCACCGCGGTGACCTCCCCGTCGTGGACCTCCGTGGTGCTGCCGCTGCGCCACACCCGCTGGCCGACGAGGGGGTCGGCGGCCCGGGTGATGGCGCGGCTGGTCCCGTCGTACAGGTTCACCCGGCTCGGGTGGTCCGTACGGGTGGTGTACCGCACCAGGGCGTGGTCGTCGCCGGGGAACTCGCTCGCCACGGTGATCCCGATGCCGCGCCCGGAGCGGGTGGCGGACCAGCGGTCGAAGAGCCGGGCGCAGTGGCCCGCGGTGAGGAAGTACGGCATGCCGTTCCTGACCACGTTGAAGCCGAGCGAGCAGCGCGCGCCGTCCCGGCGCCAGATCGCGTCGCCGCCCAGGGCCAGGGGGGCGAACTCCCCCTCGGCCTGCCTGAGGACCGCCATGTCGTCCCGCTCGGCCACCTGCTTCCTCAGATCGGCCAGCGCCTCCTCCCCGACCGTGCTGTCGGCGGTGACGACGACCTTGTTGAGCCGGTGGTCGACGGCGCGCGCGGTGCCGGGGACGCTCTTGGCCGTGAGGTCCTTCCGCACGGCTTCGAGCTGTGCGAGGGAGTGCTCGACCATCCGGGGCTCGGCGCCGGCCTGCCGGGCCTTCTCCGCACCCGTCTCGCTGAGGACGTTGACCACCAGCTTGCGTCCCTCGGCGTCGTAGTAGGCGCCCGCCATGTCGTCCTTGAGGTCGCCGGCGAGGGTCGAGGCCAGCTGGCCCGCGGCGGTGGGGGTGAGCGGTCTGGGTGCGACGGGGGTGGGGGTGTCCGCGCTCGCCGGGGCGAGGGGGACGGAGAGCATCGCCGCCATGCCCGCGCCCGCGATGGCGACGCGCCGCGTGAGTGTCCGTCGGTGTTTGAGCACTGTGCCTCCCGTGGGGGTGGGGCCGCCTGTGGGGGGAGCGGCCCCGGAGGAATGTCCGGCCCGGCCATCCTTTCCTCGGCCGACGGAGACACACACGTACAGTGTCCACTCCGAATCCGAGGGTGATGACCGCCTCCGTCATCATCCTCGCACCGGCACCGTCCGGCACCTCGGGCCCGTCCGTCCGGTTCGGCGGGCACGGCGGCACGGCGGAGCCCCCGCCCGGCGCGGCCGGACGGGGGCCCGAGGAGCGGTGAGGTCAGTGAACGCTCACGCCGTACGCGTTCAGCGCCTCCACGACCGGCTGGTAGAAGGTCGTGCCACCCCAGGTGCAGTTGCCACTGCCGCCGGAGGTCAGGCCGAAGGCGGTGGTGCCGTAGTACAGCGGGCCGCCGCTGTCGCCGGGCTCGGCGCAGACGTTGGTCTGGATCATGCCGTAGACGACATCGCCGCCGCCGTAGTTGACGGTGGCGTTCAGGCCGGTGACGGTGCCGCTGTGGGTGCCGGTGGTGCTGCCGCGACGGTAGACACGCTGGCCCACGGACGGGTTGGCGGCCCTGGTGATGTCCTGGCTGCCGACCGTGCCCGGCTTGGCCTGCGAGTTGTCGTGCCGGACGAGGCCGTAGTCGTTGCCCGGGAAGCTGGAGCCGACCGTCGGACCGAGGTAGCCGGCGCTGGAGGACCAGGACGGGTAGCCGTCGGTGCAGTGCCCGGCGGTCAGGAAGTAGTCCGTCCCGTTGCTGCTGCGGACGTTGAAGCCCAGCGAGCAGCGCCCACCGCCACTGCGGTAGATGGCGTCACCGCCGGAGATCAGCTTGTTGAACTTGCCGGAAGTGCGCTCGATGCGAATGGCGTCCGCACCCGCGCCGGCGGTCTTCTTGATCTTGGCTATCTCGGCCTTGCTGACGGTGCTGTCCACCGTGACGACCAGGGTGTTGGTCTCCTTGTCGGTGTACCAGGCGGTCCCTGCGACGTCCGCGGTCTTCATCGCCTTGTCCGCCATGGCGACCTGGGCGGCGGGCGAGGGGGCGGGGGCAGCACTCGCCGAGGTCGGCAGAGCCATGGCCGCGGCGGCGGCCACGGCGGAGACCGCGGCGAGCATGCGGATACGGCCGCGCTTGGGAGAGGTGCGCTCGGTCTTCACTGGCTGTTCCTCCTGTGAAGGAAATGGGGGGAACCCGCGATGGGGCACGGGCGCATGGAGTCGCCGGGGACCCGCTGTGCGACGCGTCCCTGACAAGCACCGGGACGGAGTATTCACACGTTCGATCGGTGCGCGCAAGGGTGTCGTTGCGCCAAGTGGCATCGCTCAGCGCACCGGGCAACCCGCATACCGGACATGAGCAGCCGTCAGTCGCATGCTCCGCAGCCGCAGTTGCAGTCGCATCTCCCATCGCCACCACCGGACCCACCGGAACCGCCCGAACCCCCCCGGGCCGTTGTGGCACCTACAGCAGTTGTCGCAGAACTCGCAGCAGTCCGAGCATCCGGAGCAGTCGCAGGAGCGGCACAGGCCCTCGCGTCTGCGCCCCGACCGGGGGTCCTCATATTCCTTGCGGCAGCAAATCTGTCCAGTGCAGAACAGCCCCGTCCACACCATGCATCCGGCCACCGCGCCCCGGCTGCGCGAAGGGCCGGGAAATACTGTTCCGGGACGTCCCGGAACACCGGGGGGAGCCCGGGCGCGGCGGGTGAACACGCGCCGCCGCGAAGGCCCGGTCCACCGCGTGCCCCGCCTCGCGGCCCAGCAGTGCCCGCACCAGTTCGGCGCCCTCCTCGTTCGCGAACTCCACGTCCCGCAGGGCCAGTCGTATGCCGTGGACGGCGTCGTCGCACAGGCTGCGCACCTCCGGCAGGGGGTGCCGGTGGCGGCGATCGGGTTCCACGCGCCCGCCTCCTCGCCGGCGGCCAGGTCCTCGACGGCGTCCAGCAGATGTACCAGCCGCCCGAAGAGCCGCCCGGCCCCGGCCAGCGGCTCCTCGTTACCGGGCCGACCGGCGAGGCGGGCGGTGTGGGCGAAGGCGGCGGCGGTCTCGGTCGGCTCGGTGACCGCCGTCAGCGCGGAGACGACGATTCCGTCATAGTTGGTGACGACACGCGCGAACTGGCCGTGGTCGCCGCGCAGCGCGAGGCAGAGCCCGCACAGGTGTGCGGTCCAGGCGGTCAGCGGCCGCTCGCCCAGCCCGTGACGGCACGGCCTGATGATGCCGAACAGGTTTCCCCCCGTTACCCCTGACGCATGAGTGCACGTCACGATAGCGGGCACTTCACCCGTATGCCCTTGGTGACCACCCGTCCGGCGGGGCCGCCCGGTTCGGCGCCGCGTCACCGCCCCCTACAGGCTCCCGGCCCCCGCCGTGGGGGCGCGCCACGCGTGCCCTGTGCACCAGAACCGTCACGAATCCCGTGCGGAACGGGTAACTGTTTGGCGCGTTGTCAGCATCATGGACGACGATAGGGGTGCGGGCCCCGCGGCGGAGGCGCTGCCAGACACGGTGGACCGTGCATGTGAGAGGAGGCGTCCATGGGATCGGTGCGCAAGGCGAGTGCCTGGCTGGGCCTCGTCGACGACAGCGAGATGCGTTACTACGACGACGAGTACGCAGAGGGTTCCGAGCCCGAGGACGCCCGTGACGCCTGGGTCACCGACCCTCGGGTGCGCGTGACCGCCGAGACCGCCCAGGACCAGGGCACCCGGATCGCGACGGTCACCCCCGACGGATTCCGGGACGCCCGGGGCATCGGCGAGCTCTTCCGGGAGGGCGTTCCGGTGATCGTGAACCTCACGGCCATGGAGCCCGCCGACGCCAAGCGGGTCGTCGACTTCGCCGCCGGCCTGACCTTCGGCCTGCGCGGTTCGATCGAGCGCGTGGCCACGCGCGTCTTCCTGCTGACCCCTCCCGACTACCAGGTGATCAGCGGTCAGGAGCGCCGCAGCCCCGACGGATTCTTCAACCAGAGCTGACCGGTCCCGGCGCCGGGCCCGGCCGGCTCACCGGAAGGCGTCGATGCCGGTGAGCGCCTTGCCCAGCACCAGCTGGTGCATCTCCACGGTGCCCTCGTAGGTCAGCACCGACTCCAGGTTCGTGGCGTGCCGCATCACCGGGTACTCCAGGGAGATCCCGTTGGCGCCCAGGATCGTGCGGGAGGTGCGGCAGATCTCGATCGCCTCGCGCACGTTGTTGAGCTTGCCGAAGCTGACCTGCTCGGGGCGCAGCCTGCCCGCGTCCATCCGCCGCCCGAGGTGGTGGGCGAGCAGGACGCCCTTGTGCAGTTCCAGCGCCATGTCGGCGAGCTTGGCCTGGGTGAGCTGGAAACCGCCGATCGGCCGGCCGAACTGCTCGCGGGTGCGCGCGTACTCGAGCGCCGCGTCGAAGCTGGAGCGGGCCGCGCCCATCGCGCCCCAGACAATGCCGTAGCGGGCGTGGTTCAGGCAGCTCAGCGGGCCGCGCAGCCCGGTGGCCTCCGGCAGCACCGCGTCGGCGGGCAGCCGTACGCCGTCCATGACCAGTTCGCTGGTGACCGAGGCGCGCAGGGACCACTTGTGCCTGATCTCGGGCGCGGAGAAGCCGGGGGTGTCGGTGGGCACGACGAAGCCGCGCACGCCCTCGTCGGTACGGGCCCAGACGACGGCGACCGAGGCCACCGAGCCGTTGGTGATCCACATCTTGCGGCCGCTGAGCACCCAGTCGCCGCCGTCCCGCTTGGCGTGGGTGCGCATCCCGGCCGGGTCGGAGCCGTGATCGGGCTCGGTGAGCCCGAAGCAGCCGATGGCCTCGCCGGACGCCATGCGCGGCAACCACCGCTGCTTCTGCTCCTCGGAGCCGTAGCGGTGGATGGCGTACATCGCCAGCGAGCCCTGCACCGAGACCAGCGACCGGATGCCGGAGTCGGCGGCCTCCAGCTCCAGGCAGGCCAGCCCGTACTGGACGGCGGACGCGCCCGCGCAGCCGTAGCCCTGGAGCGGCATTCCCAGGGCGCCGATCGAGCCGAGTTCACGGGCCAGCTCCCGGATGCCGGGCAGCTCCCCGCGCTCGTACCACTCGGCGATGTGCGGCAGCACCCGGTCGGCGGCCCAGGAGCGGACGGTGTCGCGGACCGCCATCTCCTCGGGGGAGAGCAGGTCGTCCAGGCCGAGGGGATCGGCGGGGTCGAAGGAGGGCGGGGCGGAGCTGGACACGGTGGCCTCCGGCTGGGGTCTTCGAGGGTCGCGCCCGACGTTACGGCCGGGTAACCCCGCTGGACAAGAGGGAGCCGCCGGGCTGCCCGGGCAGTCCGGCGGGGGCCGGGGACGCGCAGGCCCGTGCCGGGGCGGCTCCGCCCCCGTCCGCCCGGTCCGGATCCTCCCGCGGCTCCTGCCCGGGACCGCGGTCCGCGGTCCCGCCCGAGCCCTCACCCCGATCCGCGCCCCCGCCCGGATCCTGCACCGCCATCGCACGCGGCAGCCGCAGCGCGGCCAGTGCGCCGAGCAGCAGGAGCCCGGCACTGACCAGCAGCGTCGTGTGCAGTCCGTGGACGAAGGCCTCCCGCGCCGCCTCACGCAGCGTCTCGCCGGCCGGTCCGCCCAGACGCCGCGCGACCTCGTACGCCTCGCCCAGCGAGTGGGCGGCGTCCTCCCCGGCAGCCTCCGGCACACCCGCCGTCCGCAGCACCCCGGGGGCGTAGGCGGCGTTCATGACGGTGCCCAGGACCGCGATGCCCAACCCCGCGCCGAGCTGGTAGGCGGTCTCGCCGATCGCCGCGGCGCCGCCCGCCTGCCGGGCCGGGGCCTCGCTGAGCATCGACTCGTACGCGCCGAACAGCGTCGTCTCCAGCCCGAAGCCCAGCACGACGAAGCCGCAGACGAGCAGGGCGGGCTCGTCCCGGAGGCCGACGCCGGTCAGCGACAGCACCGCGGCGGCGGTGAGCAGGAAGCCCGTGAACACCATGAGGCGCGGCCCCAGCCGGCGCAGCAGCCGGGAGCCGGCCAGACCGGCCGCGATCGCGGCGAGGCTGAGCGGCAGCAGCCGCAGCCCGGTCTGCAGAGGGCTGAGCCCGAGGACCAGCTGGAGGTACTGGGCAGCGATCAGCGCCAGGCCCACCAGTGCCAGCACCGTCAGCACGATGCAGGCCACCGCCGTGCCGAAGGCGGGCCGGGCCAGGGTGGCGCAGTCCACCAGGGGGTGGCGGCGGCGGAGCTGGCGGCGTACGAAGAGCGCGAGCAGCACCGCGCCCAGCGCCAGCGGCACCAGCGTGCCCGGGAGCGTCTCGCCGCCGCCCGCCCGCTTCACACCCAGGATCAGCGCGCCCAGCCCGGCGGCGGCCACCAGGGCGCCGACCACGTCCCAGGGACCGTCGCGGTCGCCGGTGGACTCCGGCAGCAGACGGCGCCCGAGCGGGATGCACAGCAGCATCAGCGGGATGTTGACCAGGAAGACCGAGCCCCACCAGAAGTGCTCCAGCAGCAGGCCGCCGACCAGCGGTCCCACCGCGGCGCCGACCGCGGCGACCGCGCTCCACACGCCGATGGCCAGCGCCCGCTCGCGGCGGTCGGGGAAGACCTGGCGCAGGATCGACAGGGTCGCCGGCATGATCATCGCACCGCCGATCCCCAGCAGGGCCCGCGCCGCGATCAGCACCTCGGGGGTGTGCGCGTACGCCGCCAGCGCCGAGGCCGCGCCGAAGACGGCGTAGCCGCACAGCAGCACCCTGCGCCGCCCGACCCGGTCGCCGAGGGTGCCGAAGAGGATCAGCAGGGAGGCGCAGACCAGCGGGTAGGCGTCGACGATCCACAGCAGCTCGACGGGGCCGGGACGCAGCGCCCGGGAGACCGCGGGGACGGCGACGTGCAGCACCGTCGCGTCGACGGCCACCAGGAGCAGACTGGCGCACAGCACGACCAGCACGGTCCAGCGGCTCGCGCCGCCGCCGGGTGCGGAAGGGCCGCCGCCCGGACCCGCAGGCCCCGTCCGTCGCGGTCTCTGCCGTGGGACGTCCGCCGCCCTGATGGCTCCGGCCGTGGTCGTCCCGGACATGTAGGCACCTCCTGTTGCGCTCGCACCGCCGCCGTGGGGAACGCCGGACGCCGGGGGCGTCCGGCCCGGTGTGGAGGGTCGAGTAGTGCGTCAGCGTACGCGAGTCCTCCGCACGGCTGAGTGGCGCGCCTCACGCCGACGCCTGGCCGAAACCCATCTCATCACTTCATCTCGTCCTTATAACCTCCTCGTTCGTGCCCGCGAGCGATCTGCTGCCCCCCTCTTCCCCGCCGCCGGGATCCGCCGCTCCGCCGTACGATCCCCCGGCGGCCGTTATCGGCCGCCGGGGTGGTGGCCCCGCCCGTGCCGGTGGCGCCGGCCGCCCGCCCCCGGGGCCACCGGCACGGGCACGGGCAGCGCGGACCACCGGTGGGATCCTGCGGTACGCGGCGCCCGCGCTGCTGGCCTACACCGGCGTGCGGGCGCTGGGTCTGCTGGTGCTGGCCGTCAGCGCCGTCTCCTCGCTGTGCGCCGCCGCCGCGCTGTTCGCGATCGGCGACCGCCTCCACGGCAGACGGGTGGGCGTCACCCTGGCCGTGCTCTGGGCCGCGCTGCCCGTCGGGGTCGTGCAGTCGATGGCCTACAGCGAGTCGCTGTTCACGGCCCTGGCCGCCTGGGCGGTGTACGCCGTGCTGACCGGCCGGTGGGTGTGGGCGGGCACGCTGGCCGCCCTCGCCGGGCTGACCCGCCCGGTGGGGGCCGCGGTGGTCGCGGCCGTATGGCTCACCGCCGCCGAGCGGCTCCGCGGGGAGCGGCGGTGGGAGCCGCGCGTGGCGGCCGGGGTGATCCTCGCCCCGCTGGGCTGGGTGGGGCTGCTCGCCGGGGTGGCCCTGGTGGTGTGGCTGTGCGTGCTGGGCGTGCGGCAGGAGCAGCCGTTGCCGCTGTCGGCGTACGCGGGGACGGTCGTGGTGCTGGCGCTGTGCGCCAAGGGGTACTTCGGCTCCAAGCCGCGGATGCTGCTGCCGGCCTTCCCGCTGCTGCTGCCCGCCGCGGCCGCCCTGGCGCGGCGGTGTACGGGGCGGTATGGCCGCACGGCTCGGGCCCGCCCTGACCCGGCTCGGCGGCGCACCGGTTAACGGCCGGTGGACTGCGTTCGTCCTTCCTGAAAAAGAACACCCGGCGCATCCTCGACAACAACTCCGAGGCGTTCCGGTCAGAAAATCGGCGGACTTCTTCCGGGCGTGGGGAAACAGCCTCTCCCTGTGCGGATGCAAGCCTGTTGCACATCACATAGGCATTACGAAGCAGGTGGCCGGTCCGGTGCAGCCGGTCACCGCCTGTAATCTCCTTGGAGTGCGTACCGACCGGATCTTCGCCCGCCTGGAACAGGAGCCAGCGCGGCCGCTCACTCCCCCGCCCGGGATGAGCGGCACCCGCAAGACGCTCTTCTTCACCACGCTGGCCCTCTACGCGGCCATCGTGGCGGCGGTGCTGACCACCTCCCGGCTGGTCCGGCTGGACTGGCAGGTGATGCTCTTCCGCCCGTACAAGCAGTGGCCGGAGCTCCACGCCTTCCTCGACTACTTCGTGGTCCTCGGCCAGCGCGGTCCCACCGCGGTGCTGGTCGCCGCCTGGCTCGGCTGGCGTTCCTGGCGCCAGCGGACGCTGCGCCCGCTGCTGACCCTGGGCGCCTCCCTGCTGTTGCTGAACGTGACGGTGGGGGCGGCGAAACTCGGCATGGGACGCGAAGGCCCGCACTACGCGAACCGCATAGGCACCAACGAGATGTTCCTGACGGGCGATATATTCCCCTCCGGCCACACGGCGAACGCGGTGGTCACCTGGGGAATCCTGGCCTATCTGGCCACCACGCCGCGGGCCCGGCGCCGTCTCTCGGTCGTCGCGGCGGTCTTCGCGCTCGGCGTCGGCACCACCACCGTCTACATCGGCACCCACTGGGTCAGCGACGTGCTCCTGGGCTGGGCCTCGGGTCTGCTCATCCTGCTGGCGCTGCCGTGGTTCGAGCCACTCATCGCCCGTGTCGAGGCGTATCTGCTGAGCCACTGGTACCGCTTCCGGGAGAGGGCCGCGCCCCTGTCGGCGCGCCCGCGCACCGCCGGGGCGCGCGCCGAGCCGGTCGCCGCCCGGC
>NZ_JBXUOY010000154.1:0-12754 GCF_057196705.1 Streptomyces sp. ATLC9
TCGGCCCGGTCAGCGTGCCCCCTTTTTGGCCCGCACGTTCGCGGCGTCCACGATGGCCGAGGTCCAGTCGATCTCCCCGCGTGCTCCGAGTTCGTCCAGGACCGCCCGGTGAAGCCGCCGCCAGACCCCGGCCTTCGTCCAGGCGGTGAACCGCCGGTGTGCGGTCGCCGGCGAGACACCGAACGTGTCGGGCAGCATCCGCCACGCACACCCGCTGGTCAGCACGTACACCACCGCCGCGAACGCCTGCCGCTCATCGACCGGAGCCGTGCCCCCGCCCTGCCTCCGCGGGGTGAACTCCGGAAGCAGGGGCTCCACCAGAACCCACAGACCATCAGGAACCAGACGAGAAGAGAGGTCACCGGCCACAGACAGCATCATGCCCGACGCCGATCAAGCCACGTGAGACACCCTCTAAGGCTTGATACAGCGAAGTAGCAGGTCAAAGGCTATGCGGCTCCGCGAAACCGATCGGTTTGAAAACCGTCGTGGTGGCGACACCACCGTGGGTTCAAATCCCACAGCCTCCGCACTTCAACGGCCCCTGACCAGCGCAAACGGTCAGGGGTCGTCATCATGCCTACTGCCTGTCAGCAACCGCTGTTCCCCGTGATTTCCCGTCCGATGGGGCATGGAAGGGGCACGCGCTCCACGAGGTCGGCGGAGCGACTTTGGGCGGGAGCTGCCTTGGGGCGAGAGATCGGGGGCCCTTACGCTGGCCCGCGGATCGGGCTGGCTCCTGGCCTGCCCGCAAGTGCCCGATCTGGGCCCCCGATCTTCGAGGCTCGCCCCAAGGTGGCTGCCTAAAGTCGTCGGAGCCGACCGGCCCCGGGCACCACGGTGGTTCCCTTGTCGGGCGGGCCGTTCAGCCGCGCGGCCGGCGGACGCCGGGGCGGAGCGGGGCGGAGACAGGAGCGTCGGACCGGCGGGGAGCCGGGCCGCGCGCGGCGAGCGGTAGCGAGCCGCCTTGAACTCGTAGAGAAGGTTGTTACTCAGTGGGCTGGTTGGGCTTTGTCCGGTCCCGGTTGGTCTGGCGCTGGCGGTCGTGCTCGATGGTGTTGGCGACTGTTTCGGCGCAGTGGATGACCGTCTGGAGGCGGTTGAGCACGTCGCGGCGGGCGGCCTCGATCAACTCACAGTGATTGGGGATCGGCTCGGTGCTGGTGTGGGGGGTCCAGAAGCCGCGGTGGCTGTGTTTGGTGACGATGTCCTGGCAGGCGCGGACGACGGCGTTCAGGGAGGCGGTGATCTCGTAGCGGTACAGCTGCTCGGTCTGGGCGGCTGGGTCGTGGTTCATGGGCGGGGCCTTGTGGTGGGTCGGGCGGTGAGCAGGTAGCGCACGGCGTCTTCGAAGATCGTGTGGCTGTAGGGCGTGCCGGAGGCGAGGTCGGCCAGCGCGTGTTCGTGGGCTTGGGCGTCGTCAAGCCAGTGGAGGACCGGCCGTGCGGCTGGTGGGTCGAGCTGGTCGCTGATGTGGCGGGCCCGTTGCTGGAGCCAGCGCAGGGCGAGCCGCGGTGAGCTGGTGGGGTGGGCGCCGAGCCAGAAGGTGCGGCCGTCGTCGAGGGTGTGGGCGATCACTTCACACCAGTAGGTGTGGGTCAGCATGGTTGGGCTTCCCGCGTGGTCGGCTGCGGTGCAGGGGCGGGGAGGTGAGCGGTCACCGTGTGGCCGTGGCCGTCGTGGTGGATGTCCAGCGCTGCGGCGAGGACGGTGACGATGGCCAGTCCTCGGCCGTGGGTGGCCTCCTCGTCGGGGTGGGTGATCCGCGGGTGGCTGGTGGTGGCGCCGGTGTCGGTGACGGTGAGCGTGACGGCTTCGGTGGTGCGGGTGATGGTGACGCGGAAGGCGGGTCCGGTGGTGTGGGTGACGGCGTTGGCGCCCAGCTCGGTGACGATCAGCGCGGCGTCGTCGGCGCATGGGCTGTCGTGGAGGATGTCGCGGGTCCAGCGGCGGGCGCGGCCGACCTCGGCCGGGAGTCTCGGGCAGGAGAGTTCCCAGACTCGCACCGTACTCGTATACTCGTCCATACAAGTTCCTTCGTGCTGGTAGGCGGCCATGGACAGTGGGTTCGGGCTAGACGAGTTTCACGCCGTCGTGCGCCCGGACGGCCGGTGGGGCTGCCGCGTCCAGGGCGTCCAGGACGCGCACGGCGTATGCCTCGTCGGCGAGTTCGGTGACGTCCTCGCGGGTGGCCCAGCGCAGCGCGTACGTCTCGTCGCCGGTGGTGGGAGTACCGTCGATCGCCTCGCAGCGGAAGACGAGCGAGACAATCAGGCCGGTCATGTTCTTGTAGACACCGGTCAGGGTCGCCGGAAGGGCGATCTTGATGCCGGTCTCTTCGAGGACCTCGCGCTGCAGGGCCTCGGGGATGGTCTCGCCCGGTTCGAGGACGCCGCCGGGCGGCTCCCAGTGCCCGTTGTCCCTGCGCTTGATCAGCAGGGCCCGGCCGCGGTCGTCAACGATGACTCCGGCGACGCTCACGGAGTGGGGGCGTTCGGCAGTACTCACAGTCCTCGGCTTCCTGAAGCTGACTAGGCTCTCCACCGTAGCAACGACACTCAGCTTCTCGTCTAGATATCCAAAGGAGTAAAGATGGCGGCCTCCCCCTCCAGTGCTCTCGGAGCGCTGGACCCGACCAGTGACCGCGCGGTGTTCCGGCAGATCGCCGACCAGATCCGCGAAGCCATCGACAAGGGCCGGTTCAAAGAGGGCGACAAGCTGCCGTCCGAAGCCGAACTGGTCGAGCATTACGGCGTCTCCCGGATGACCGTGCGCAACTCGCTGTCGATTCTCCAGACCGAGGGCCTGGTGGTCTCCGAGCACGGCAGGGGCGTCTACGTCCGGCCGCGCCCGCCGGTGCGGCGTCTGGCCTCGGACCGCTTCGCCCGGCGCCACCGCGAGCAGGGCAAGTCGGCGTTCATCGTGGAGGCCGAGGCGGCCGGGAGCAAGTCGGAGGTGGACAGCCTGGAGGTCGGGGAGGAGCGGCCCAGCCAGGACATCGCCGCGCGCCTGGGCTCGCCGCGCCGGGTGCTGGCCCGTCGTCGCCGGTATCTGCTGGACGGGCGGCCGGTGGAGTTCGCCACCTCCTATCTTCCGCTGGACCTGGCGCGGAACACCCCGATCGCCCAGCCGAACCCCGGTCCGGGCGGCATCTATGCCCGGCTGGAGGAGTTGGGGCACCGCCTGGACCACTTCGACGAGGAGATCAAGGCCCGGATGCCCACCCCGCAGGAGGTGCGGACGCTGCGGCTGGCCTCCGGCGTGCCGGTCATCCACCTGATCCGCACCGCGTACGACACCGAGGGGCGCGCGGTGGAGGTCTGCGACACGGTGATGGCTGCCGACGCCTACGTCCTGTCGTACCGGTTGCCGGCCACCTGACGGCCGGGGTGGCGAGGTGCGGTGCGGCCCGGTGCGCGGCTGGTTTCGACTCGTACACACCCAGACGCATACTCGTATAGACGAGTGGGCAAGCTGTGTGGCACAGTGGTCCGCGTTCCGAACCGACTCGGGATCACTCCGACGCATCTTGTCTAGACGAGTAGGTGTCAGTGGTTCCGGTGCGATCCAAGGAGAGACAAGACGTTGCGCACCATCCGTGTGGAGACCTCAACCGCCACGATCCTGCTGACCGAAGCCCCTGAGCCCAAGGTCCGCGACCGGCAGACCGGCGAGGTGGCCAAGGACGCCGTGAGCGGCGAGACGCTGATGACGATCGGCGTCGTCTACATCGACGAGGGCGAGTCCGCGCTGATCCGGGTCACCGTGCCGGAAAGCGGCGTCGCCGAGGGCCTGGCCCTGGGCGCTCCGGTGTCCCTGCCGGGCCTGGTCGCCAAGCCGTGGGAGAACGTCTTCAACGGCCAGCAGCGCCACGGCATCGCCTACCGGGCCGCCGCCGTCACCCCCGGCGCCGTCCCGGCCGCGGTGGGAGCCTGACCAATGCCGGACCTGATGACATGGCTGGAGGCGGGCGGTCCCGTCGCCATAGCCGGTGGCGGGGCCGCCGCCTGGGCCAAGTCCCGGCACCCGGCAGCCTGGTGGTCCACGATCGGGCTGCCGGTGTCGGTGACCCGGCTGCTGGCCTCGTACGGGGCGGTCATGGACTCCTGCGGGCTGACCGTGCCACCCTCCCGACTGCGGGCGCTGGCCACCTGGGCGACCAGCCGCCGGGAGGTGAGGCCGGTGCCACCGCGCCGGGGCCTGATCCGCCCTACCTCGACCGGCCTGCGCCTGCGGCTGCGGCTGGCGCCGGGGCAGGAACCGGCCGACGTGGCCGCCTCGGCCGAACGGCTCCGCCACGCCTGGGGCGTCCACGCCGTCTACGTGGCGGAGGTCAAGCCGGGCACGGTCGAGCTGCGGCTCGTCGGCTTCGACGTCCTCGGCCGGGTGCGGATGCCGCGCGGTGTCGAAGGCGGGTTCCTTCGGGTGCCGGTGGCGCTGCGGGAGGACGCGACCGAGTTCATCCGCGACTACCGCGCCATCCCGCACCAACTCACCCTCGGCGCCACGCTGTCGGGCAAGTCCATGTACCTGCGCAACCTCATCGCCGGCCTGGCCCGACAGCCCGTCGCGCTGGCCGGGATCGACTGCAAGCGCGGCGTGGAGCTGGCCCCGTTCGCCCCACGCCTGTCCGCCCTGGCCACCGAACCGGCGGAGGCGGCCGAACTGCTGCCCGTGCTCGTGGGGGAGATGGAGGACCGCTACGACCTGATCAAAGCCCGGCAGGGCATCGCCCCCAACACCCCGGACGAGGAAATCACCTCCGATACCTGGGGCCTGCCCGAGGATGAGCGGCCCGTGCCGATCGTGCTGTTCGTCGACGAGGTGGCCGAACTCTTCCTCACCGCAACGAAGAAGGACGAGGAGCGGCGCGACGCGATGGTCACCCACCTCATCCGGCTCGCGCAGCTCGGCCGGGCCGCCGGAATCTACCTGGAGGTGTGCGGGCAGCGCTTCGGCGCCGAGCTGGGCAAGGGCGCCACCATGCTCCGCGCCCAGCTCTCCGGCCGCGTCTGCCACCGGGTGAACGATGAGGCCTCGGCCAAGATGGCGCTCGGCGACATCGCCCCCGAAGCGGTGGAAGCGGCGTGCTCCATCGCCCCGGAGCGGCCGGGCCTGGCCGTGGCCGGTGACACCTCCGGCGGCTGGTCCCGCATCCGCACCCCCTACCTGTCCCTCACCGACGCCGCCGCCGTCTGCCAGGACACCGCGCACCTCGCCCCCGACGTGCCCGCCCTCGACCCGTTCCGGCCACACATTCCGCCGGCCCCGGCCGAGCAACCGGCTCCGCTGATCACACCGCGCCCCGTGACCGACTAAAGCCACCCCGCACCACGGTCGGCGCGACCGCCCTCGCGCCACGTCCCTACCCCTGCCATGCCGAAAACCGAAAGGAGGTGCCACCCATGCGCCGCTACCTGGCCCGCGTCGACGCCGTGCTGGTCCAGGCCGTCATCGCCGGTGCCCTGTCCTTCGCGCACCTGCACGACCTGGCCGCAGCGGCCGGACAGCACGGCTGGAAAGCCTGGGCCTACCCGATCAGCGTCGACCTGCTGATGGTCGCGGCCTGGCGACGCCTGCGCTCCGGCCACGCCACGACGGCCGGATGGTGCTGGTTCGTCATCGCCCTGGCCGCCTCGCTCGGTGCGAACGTCGCCACCGCCGGACTCCTCGACCTGAACGACGTGCCCGCCTGGCTGCGCATCCTCGTCGCCGGCTGGCCCGCCGTCGCCTTCCTCGGCGGAACCCTCCTCGCCCACTCACCAAGCACTGCGGCACCGGATGCGCCGGAGGAGGACACCGCCGAGCTGCCCGCGGCTGCCGACCCTGAACCGGAACCCGCGCCCGAACCGGTCCGGCCTGCCGCACCTGCCCCGGCGCTCCCGGCGGCACCTGCCGTCCCGGCCGCGCTCGTCGAGCACGCACGGAAGGTCGCCGACGCCCACCGCGCCCGGACCGGTACGCCCATCGACACCGACACCCTGCGCACCCGCCTCGGCGTCCCGCCCGCCCTGGCCGACCAGATCGCCACCCAACTCACCTGACAAGGAGGGCTGCTCATGCGCCCGGTCATCCGCCTCGCCCTGGAGTGCTCCGCCCAACTCACCCGCCAAAACCGCCTCGACGAAGCCATGACCGTCGCCGAAGGAGCGTTCCAGCGGGCCACCGCAGACGAACACCCCGAGATCGAACAGTGGCTCATCGACCACACCAGCGACTTCACCGGAAAGGACTGACCGTGCCCGCGCACCGCCGCTTCCGCCGCGTCGTCCGCATCGGCCCCGTACAGGTCGGCACGGCCTACGACGGCCGGGGCCGCGAGAAGCACACCGCCGCCTGCACCGCGCCGCGCTGCGGCTTCTCCGCCGACTACGACAGCCGCGCCGCCGCCGAGCTGGCCGCCCGTACCCACCGCTGCCCCGTCCGCTGACCGGAGGTTCCTTATGACCGTCTCCCTGCCCCTGGTGGCCGTCCTGGGCGTCATCGCCTGGGCCGCGATCAAGTTCCTCGGCATCCGCCTGTGGGTCGTCGTCGTGATCGCCCTCTTCGGCTTCTACCTCTCCCAGACCTTCCTCGCCCCCGCCATCGACACCGGCACCCGCACCGGAGTTGAGGTCATAGGCGGCACCACCGACTGACAAGGAGAACCCGCCATGTTCCTGCGCCCGCAGCTCCCCACCACACCCCACCTCCCGACCACCACCGAGCACGGCCAGCAGCCGGCCTGCTCCTGCCACCCCGCCCCGGCCCGGCGGCCCGCGCTGCCTCCGGCCACGACCGGCGCGGTGGCCGCCGTGCTCGTCGGCGGCGTGGTGCTGACCGCGCTCCTGGCCGCCGTCGCCGTCACCGCCATATCCGTGGCCGTCGCCGCCCTCGTCCTGCGCTCCCTGCTCACCGGCGGGCACCGCCACTGAACGGCCGGGGGGGGGAGCCTCGATACCGCCAAGCATCCCGCCGCCCCGACCGGCCTCAACCCCTCATCCGACCCGCAAGCCAGACAAGGAGAAGCCCATCATCCCCCGCACCACCGCACCGCCGCCGAAAGAACTCGGCATGCTCGCCTCCTGGGGCCACCTGCCCGGCCTGGTCCGGCAGCTCTCCGGCCTGGGCGGCTGCGCGCGCCCCATCCGGCTGTCCGGCTACCGCGCCGAACACGCCCTCAACACCGCCACCGGCGAGATCGGCCCCGAACTGCACCGCCTGGACTCCACCGACCTGCCCGCCGGGCACCTGCTGGTGCGCTGCAACAACCGCCGCACCACCCGGTGCGCCACCTGCGCCGAGACCTACCGCCGCGACACCTACCACCTGATCACCGCCGGACTGCGCGGCGACAAGGGCACCCCCGAGCAGGTCGCCACGCACCCGCGCGTCTTCGCCACCTTCACCGCACCCAGCTTCGGCCCGGTCCACAACCGCCCCGACTCCGGCCGCTGCCGCTGCGGCACCCGCCACCCGGCCGACGACCCCGCCCTCGGCACCCCGCTCGACCCGGAGCGGTACGACTACGAAGCGGCCGTGCTGTGGAACGCGCACGCCGGGGCCATCTGGCGGCGCTTCTCCATCTACCTGCGCCGGGAGATCGCCAAGCGCGCCGGACTCACCCAACGCGCCTTCCGCCAGTACGCGCGGATCTCCTTCGCCAAGGTCGCCGAGTACCAAAAACGCGGCGCGGTCCACTTCCACGCCGTCATCCGCCTCGACGGCCCCACCGGCGGCGACTCCCCGCCGCCGTCCTGGGCCAGCGCCGAGCTGCTGACCGACGCCATTCGCGCGGCCGCGGCCGCCGCCCGGATCACCGGCCCGACCCTCGACGGCCGGGACCACGTCTTCGCCTTCGGCCGCCAGCTCGACATCCGCCCGATCCGCTCGGCCGACCTCGACGGCGGCACCGAGCTGACCGACCGGGCCGTCGCGGCCTACATCGCCAAGTACGCCACCAAGGGTGCCGAGACCGCCACCGGCACCCTCGACCGGCCGCTGAAGTTCCTCGCCGAGCTGGCCGCCCTCGACCTCACCGACCACGCCCGGCGCATGATCCGCACCGCCTGGACCCTCGGCGCGCGGAAAGACCTGGAACACCTGCGGCTGCGGGCCTGGGCCCACATGCTCGGCTTCCGCGGCCACTTCTCCACCAAGACCCGCCGCTACTCCACCACCCTCGGCGCACTCCGCACCGCCCGCGCCGAATGGCAGCGCCTCCAAGCAGCCATCGCACGCGGCGAGACACCCCACGACCCGTCCGCCGAGCCGGAGGAGACCACGCTCGTCCTCGCCCACTGGGCCTTCGCCGGCACCGGCCTCACCGCGGGCGAGCAATGGCTGACCGACGCACTCACCTCCAACACCGCCAGCACGGAAGGGGAAACAGACCGATGAAAGACCGATACCTCAGCGTCGACCAGGTCGCCGAGCTGCTCGGCACCACGCCTCGTTTCCCCCGGCGGCTGGTCGCCGAACGGCGGATCACCTTCGTCAAGCTCGGCCGCCACGTACGTATCCCGGAAAGCGCGCTGGCGGCCTTCATCGAGGCGAACACCGTGCAGCCGGTCCAGCGGCGCCGGGCTCGTCTGCGGAGGGCCGCCTGATGGCCAACAGGAAGGGCAAGCGCCGTCGCTTCGGGGCTGTACGCAAGCTGCCGTCCGGCCGCTGGCAGGCTCGTTACCCCGGCCCGGACGGTGCGCTGCGTCCGGCCGACCGCACCTTCGACACCAAGGCGGACGCCGAGATCTGGCTGTCGCAGACGGAAGCGGACCTGACGCGCGGCGACTGGCAGGACCCGGACGCCGGGGCGGTCAACTTCGAGGTCTACGCCCGGCAGTGGATCGCCGAACGCGGCCTCCGGCCGACGACCGTGGAGCTCTACGAACGCCTGCTCCGCATCCACCTGCTGCCCGCCTTCGGGCACCGGGACCTGGACGAGATCACCGCTCCCCGCGTCCGCACCTGGCGTACCGAGCGGCTGGAGGAGACCGGGGCGCCCACCACCGTGGCCAAGGCGTACCGGCTGCTCAAGGCCGTCATGGAAACCGCTGTGGACGACGAGCTGATCCGCCGCAACCCGTGCCGCATCAGGGGCGCCGGCCAGGAGCGGGCGCCCGAACGGCCCATCGCCACCGTGGAGCAGGTGTACGCGGTGGCCGACGCCATGGGGCCGCGGTGGCGACTGATGGTCCTTCTCGGGGCCTTCGCGACCCTGCGGCCGGAGGAACTGGCCGAGCTGCGGCGCGGTGACGTCGACCTCGACACGGGGACGCTACGGATCACGCTGGCCTCACCCGAGCTGACGACCGGCCGCCGCGTCACGGGCGAGCCCAAGTCGGCGGCCGGGAAGCGCACGCTGATCCTGCCCGCGTTCCTGCACACCGATCTGCGGCGGCATGTCGAGTGGTTCGCCGACAGGAAGGACCGGGGCCCGAACGGGCTGCTCTTCGTCGGCGAGAAGGGCGCTCCGTTCCGGCGGTCCACCTTCGGGCGGAAGTGGCGCAGGGCGCGCGCGAAGGCGGGGCTCCCCGAGGGCTTCCGCTTCTACGACCTCCGCCACACCGGGAACACTCTCGCGGCGGACACCGGGGCCAAACTGAAGGACCTCATGGTGCGCATGGGGCAGTCGTCGGTGCGGGCCGCGATGATCTACCAGCACTCGTCACTGGAGCATCAGCGGGAGCTCGCCGACGGCATCGACGCCCGGGTACGCGCGGCCCTGACGCCCCCGGAGAAGGGCGACGGCCCTTCTGGCACGGATCTGGCACGGGACGCTTAGAACGGCGCCGGGAGGTCTAGGCAACGAGCAAGGCCCAGGTCGTTGACCTGGGCCTTCGTCATGGAGCGGGTGACGGGAATCGAACCCGCGCTCTGAGCTTGGGAAGCTCATGTTCTACCATTAAACTACACCCGCGAGGAGCAGACGATCACGCCGCTCATCGACGCACACTGTACCCCATTCCGGGCCCCCGGCGCACAGTCGCGGGGTCCTTTTCGTCGTGTCCCCGGGGCGTGTGACGGGCGGGTTTCCGGAAAGCGGGGGAAGGGAGTTGGGGCGTACGGTGGGTGCGGAGCGCCGGGCGCGGGGCAGGCTGGTTGATCCCCTAATGTGGCTTTGGTCCTACACGCGATGGGGAGAGGCAGGCGATGGAGTCCACCGTCGTTCGGTGTGCCGATGGGCATGTGTTCAGCACCTCGACGTTCCCGATGCAGAACCTCGGCAGCGACCGGATCGGTCCGGGCCGGCTGCTGCGGTGTCCGCGGTGCGCGCGGCTGAGGCAGGCGGTGCCGGTGGCGCGGCAGGCCGTGACGGGCCTGGAGGTCGTGAGGCGCTGAGACACCGAGGCGCCCAGGCGGCCGTGTCGAGCGGTCGCGGCGGGTGAGGGCAGGCGGGCCCGGTGCGCAGGCGCCGGGCCCGCGGTCTGTACGCTCGGCTCCGTGCTTCTCTCAGACAAGGACATCCGGGCCGAGGTCGACTCCGGGCGGGTGAGGATCGATCCGTACGACCCGGCGATGGTGCAGCCGTCCAGCATCGACGTGCGGCTGGACCGCTTCTTCCGGGTGTTCGAGAACCACCGCTACCCCCACATCGACCCCGCGGTCGAGCAGTCCGACCTGACGCGGCTGATCGAGCCGGAGGGGGACGAGCCGTTCATCCTCCACCCGGGCGAGTTCGTGCTGGCCTCGACGTACGAGGTCGTCACCCTGCCCGACGACATCGCCTCCCGGCTGGAGGGCAAGAGCTCGCTGGGGCGGCTGGGCCTGCTGACGCACTCCACGGCCGGCTTCATCGACCCGGGTTTCTCCGGGCACGTGACGCTTGAGCTGTCGAACGTGGCGACGCTGCCGATCAAGCTCTGGCCGGGGATGAAGATCGGGCAGCTGTGCATGTTCCGCCTCTCCTCGCCCGCCGAGCACCCCTACGGCTCCGCCCGCTACGGCTCCCGCTACCAGGGGCAGCGCGGCCCGACGCCCTCGCGCTCCTATCTGAACTTCCACCGCACGCAGGTCTGAGCGAGGAGTGAGGAGCGAGGGGCGAGGGGCGACCATGGGCGACGAGCGGGAGAACCTGACCTACGAGCTGTTCGGGCAGGCGGTCCGGGAGCTGGCGCAGGCCGTCGCGGACGACGGTTACGAGCCGGACATGATCCTGTCCATCGCGCGCGGCGGGCTGTTCGTCGCCGGAGGGCTCGGTTACGCGCTGGACGTGAAGAACCTGCACGTGATGAACGTCGAGTTCTACACCGGCGTCGGCACGACGCTGGAGATGCCCGTCGTGCTGCCGCCCGTGCCCAGCGCCGTCGACCTGAGCGAGAAGAGGGTCCTGGTCGCCGACGATGTCGCCGACAGCGGCAGGACGCTGAAGCTGGTGCACGACTTCTGCGCCGAGCACGTGGCCGAGGTGCGGTCCGCGGTGGTCTACGAGAAGCCGCGGTCGCTGGTGAAGTGCGAGTACGTATGGAGGCGCACCGACCGCTGGATCGACTTTCCGTGGAGCGTGGAACCGCCGGTGGTGCGGCGGGACGGGCAGGTCCTCGACTCCTGACGCGCCGAAGGGGGGCCGCGCCCCCCCGCGGGCGCCCCCCCCCTGCGGCGTACGGGCGGGCGTACCCGCCCGCGCCCTACAGGGTGCCGAGCTTGAACAGCGCCAGCAGCGCGATCAGCTGGATCGCGGAGGCGCCCAGCGCCTTCGGCCAGGGCAGGTCGTGCGAGCGGCGGACCATCGAGGTGAGCAGCACGCCCGCCGCGAGCAGGGTGATCCAGCCGACGACCTGGACCACCGTGGCGCTGCCGCCCAGGAACATCGCCAGCAGCAGCCGCGGGGCGTCCGTGATGGTCATGATCAGCATCGACAGGCCGACCGTCGGCGCCCACAGGCCCTCGCCGCCGAGCTGGCGGGCCAGGGTGTGGGTGACCACGCCCATCAGCAGGGCGGAGACGACGACGGCCACGCCGGTGATCAGCACGAACGGGATCGCGCTGGAGAGCGTGGAGTCGATCGTGTCCTCGCGGGCCTGGTCGAAGCCGAAGACGGCGAGCAGGCCGTAGACGAAGGTGACGATGAGGGCCGGGCCCCACACCGAGTGGTCACGCATCTGCCAGAAGGTGGGGCCGGGGCGCAGCACGATGCCGCTCAGCAGCTGCTTCCAGTGCGGTCGCGGGCCGGAGGGCGCCGCGGGCGGCTGTCCCGCCGCGTAGGTGCCGCCGTCGGTGTAGCCGTCGCCGGCCGGGTGGCCCGGCTGTGGGGGGTGGCCGTGGTCGGGGGCCTCGCCGAAGCTGAACATCTGGGTGTGCCCGGGGTTGTTGGCCGGGTCGTGCGCGGCCGGGCGCACCTGGCCGCCGTACCCGTCGTGCCCGGGGTGGTGGCCGCCGTGGCCCGGATCGCCGAAGTACTCCGGCTCGCCGTGCCGTCCGCCGCCCTGGCGCCACAGGGTGTGCCCGGGCCGCTGCCCCGGCTGCGCGGGAGGCGCGTACGGCGGCTGCCCGGGTGCGCCGGGAGCCTGCTGCGGGGGGCGGTGCCCTTGCTGTCGTGCGTTCCGGGGATCCCGGCCGTGTCCCATCCTGAATCCAGCCACGCCCCCGAACGTACCGTGTCCGGCCGTACGCGGTGTCGCGGGCCGGGTGACGGACCGCCCATTGCCGCCGAGCTGTGACATCACCCAGGGGGCCCGTAGGGCGCGCCCCCGGAACGGGGGTCGGGCCACCCGTAGGGGACGGCCGTGGGGGGGGGGGGGGGGGGGGGGCGGCGGGGCGGGGCGGGCGGGGGGGT